>QIJB01000049.1 GCA_003231675.1 Candidatus Campbelliibacteriota bacterium
CCGAAAAACCGCTCCTTACTTGGACTTTACCTTTGTCCCCTTGTCCTGTTCATAAACAAAGGTTGTCAGCACCACATCAAAATCGGCAACCCATTCCTTATTTTCGGTTTTGATGTGCGCTTTCTTAACAATAACCGGAAAGGGCATATTTTCCAAGAGAGAAAAATAACGAAATACCTTGCCGAAATCTCCCGATAACTGGAAACGGAACAAGGGTCCAGTTTTTGTCTTTTTGTTAATTGTTATTGAATTAAATTCCAAAGAAACACCGGTTTGTCTCGCCATCCCCTCAAGAGATTCTATAAAATTCACCATGGTATCAGTATTAAAAAAGACGGAATTTATTTTTTTTCTTTCTTTACTGAGTCCATTTATCATATCTTTAAGCGAACGCCTGCTTTCCATCTTTTTTTCAACTAAGGCTAAATCTCGACGCGTATTTACAATTTCAACCATATTCCCGCGTATGGTTGAAAACAAATAAAACCACCCCGCAAAGACCGAAATGTTTAAAATAAAAATAAAAACTATTAAAATAATTGTTTTTTTATTCTTCATTTGTTTTCAGAATTACGAAAATATTAAAATCTACATCTTTCTCGCTCAAAAGATTTGAGGGGGGGGATTCAATTTCAGCAAATTTTCCAGAATTTTTAAGTCTTTCAATAAAATCAAGGAAATTGTCCCTTGTTGAACTGAAGCCCTGAACCAAAATTTTATCCGCAACACCCTTCGCTCTTTTGTCATAGAAAAAAACTTTCAATTTAACGCCCGGTGGCTTATTCTCTATTATTTTTTTAATTAGGACGCTTAATTCGTCTCCCGATTTTTGGAGTTCTTTTAATTTTTTTAATTTAAGATTGAGTCCCTTGGCAGCTGAAATTGATTCAGGGGCGGAAGATAACGCCAAGCGCTGTTCCGAGAAGTCCAGTTGCTTGACATAATTTTCTTTATATTTTTTTACCAAAAAAACGGAAGGGCTCAAAAGAATTATGGCGCTCAAGCAAACAAAAAACAGAAAAAAACCGGCGACAACGGTCAAACGCCTGAAATATTCTTTCTTAATCTCCACTTTGTCTTCAGTTGGTAAAAGATTTATCATTTTTAATAAAAGGCCGGCCTCAATGCCAGGCCAAGGGCAGTGGCATAAACCAAAGAATCCTTTAGATTTATTTCGGGTATGTATTCATCAAAAGAAACAATGTTCACCCATGGATTCGCCAAACCAACAGGAAGCCTTGATTCATAGGAAAGATATTCTTTAAAACCTGGGATACTTGAATTTCCTCCGCAAAGTATGATTTTTTCAATTTTGTTTTGATGCCCATACCTTTTTTTGCGAAAATCCCAGTATTTGACGTGTTTTGATATTTCATCTTTTATGGCGGAAACCAAGGGAATGAGAGATATGAAAACCTCATCGTTCGTTTTGTTTTTAACGAGTCCCCGCTCCGCCTTGATTTTTTCAGCCTCCACTTTGCTTAATTTGAGACCCTTGGCGACCGCAATATCAAACTGATCTCCTCCGACTTTTATAGTGGAAGTAAATTGCACTTCCCCGTTGTCAACGATAATGAAAGTTGTGCGAGTTTTTCCCAAGTCAACGATAAGGCATGACCCTTTCATGCCGTATGGAACTATCGCTCTTGCCGACGACTGGGCTTCCATTTCAAAAACCAACGGCTTAAAGCCGGCGTTCTTCAAAACATCCCTATAAACTTCAACTAGTCTCTTTGGAAAGGCGCTCAGGTTAACTTCCATAAAGTTGGGTTGGTCTTTCTCTCTTGAGTCTTGATTTTCCAATTCAAAATCAAAAATGGCGTCATCCGCCGAAAGAGGGATGTTTTCCTGAAGCTGGACCTCAAGCGCGCCTCTTATCTCTGATTTGTCCATTAAAGGAAGTCTTACTTTACTCAAAAAACCTTTCTCTTCGGGAAGAGAAATCGTTACATATTCTATCCGCATTTTTTCTCTCAAGGAACGCAAAAAATCAACTAGTTTCCCTTCTTTCTTAATTTCTCCGGACTCAATAAGCCCCTCCGGAATAACTTCCCTTCCAAATCTTGTCAGTCTAAGCAACCCTTTTTTCCTGCGAATTTGAGCATACTTGAGGGAACGGTCGGAAATGTCAAAAGCGACAGCCGGCATTGCCAGATAATCTGGAGGGGGAAAATAATCAAGAAAAAAACTTTTTTTCATTACATATATTATACGATATTTTTCAATCTGTTAGAAGTCATCCACCTTCAGATGAACCGGGGACCGGTAATCAAAGATATTCTATGACATCCTTTTTTTTATCGCGTCCCTCAAGTTTCATTAAATGTTCCGGGATGTCGGAAAGGAATCGCGACGGAATGTTCAACTGCTTGGCGCCGAAAACGGTTCGGGAAACACTAAAAGAAAGAAACAGTTTTTCCTTGGCGCGGGTAACCGCCACATAAAACAAGCGACGCTCCTCTTCTTCTTTTTCCGGTCCGCCGTCCCCAAATCCGCTGTGCGGGAAAAGACCGTCCTCAAGCCCAACAATAAAAACATTATTAAACTCAAGCCCCTTGGCGGAATGGACGGTCATCAGGCGGACGGGTTGCGCTCCCTCGTTTTTACCCATTGAATCCTGGTCGCTCATTAAGGCGGCGTCCTCAAGCATTTTTTCGGCGGCCTCTTCTCCAGAAAGATGTCCGTACCGCCCGGCGATGGTAACAAGTTCTTTAAGGTTTTCCAGCCGCTCCCTGTCGTCGTCTCCGCCCTCCTCCAGAAATTTTTGATATCCGCTTTCCGCCATTATAAAACGAATGATATCAGCCAGTTTGTCAGTTGCCATTCGTTTTTTTATATCTCCAAGCAATTTTAAAAAAACAGCCACTTTTTCTCGCGCCCCGGTCGGAAGCTCTTTTCCGGAAAAATGGCTGAGAATCGTCACCTTTCCGATTCCGCGTGGCGGGACATTGATTATCCTTTTTATGTCCAGCATACTTTCCGGATTTATGGCGGCGCGCAAAAAAGAAAAAATATCCTTAACCTCTTTGCGTTTGTAAAACTGCGTTCCCAAAACATGATATGAAACGCCTTGTTTCAAGCAGGCTTCCTCAATGGCGCGCGATTGATAGTTTGCTCTGTATAGAACGGCCGCTTCCGCTTCGTTGCCCCCCGCTCGCGAAAAAATTTCCTTCAGTTTCCCGGCGACAAAATCCGCCTCTTCTTGCTCATTCATCGCCTCAAAGAGAGAAATTTCCGCCCCCTTTTCTTTCTTGGCTATCAGTCGCTTCGGCTTTCTCATTTTATTTTTTTCAATAATATTTGCCGCCGCCTCCAATATAGTTTGGGTTGAACGATAATTTTCCTCCAAGACGACCAGAACATTATCGGGATAATCTCTTTCAAATTTTGTTATGTTTCTAAAATCAGCCCCCCGCCAAGAATATATACATTGATCTATGTCGCCGATAACGCAGATGTTTTTATGCTTGGAGGCGAGTATTTTTGCAAACTCATACTGCCCTTTATTGGTGTCCTGATATTCGTCAATCATAATGTATTGCCAAAGATTTTGGTAATACTCGCGGACATCTTTGTTTGTTTTCAGGAGAACAACTGTTTTGTAGATAAGATCGCTGAAGTCAAGCGCTTTTTGCTCTTTCAAATATTCCTCGTATTTATTCCAAATTCGGCTGAGCGTTCCCGGGAAAAAATCCTCTCCCGCGGTGGCGGCGAATTCCTCGCACCCGATAAGCTCGCCCTTATATCGGGAAATCAACGATTGCATCTTCGCCGGCTGAAATTGTTTCGGGTCAAGACCGAGGTCCTTAATCGCCGATTTCATCAAGCTTAGAGAATCCTCCTTGTCAAAAATGGAAAAATTCCTCGGCGCGCCGACGGAAACGCCATTCCTCCGCAAAATATAAACTCCGAGAGAGTGGAAGGTGCTCACGAAGGGACTTGTAGCTTCGGATGAAGGGGTTAATTCTCGGAGCAAGCCCATAATCCTTTCTTTCATTTCTGTCGCCGCCTTATTAGTGAAAGTAATTGCCAAAATCCGGTTTGGTTCAACACCTTGGCTTGCCCGCCCCCGCCCCGGCTAAAACCAAAAGAGGTCCGTCTTTGTGTAAGACCGCCCTTTTTTGGTTGTCATTCAAACCCGCGAGTAAATCAATCATAAGACAATCATACAGCAAAAAGCCTAAAAACAAAAAAACGCCAGGGGATTAACTAAAGGTAAAATAAATTTCCATTTCCGACATGGACGTGATTTAATTAAATAACATGGAAGTTAAAAACATTTTAAAAGAAGTTCGCCGGGAACTCAAAGCGAACATTGAAGAAAAACACAGAATCGGCAATCAAAAATTTTTCAAAGAAAAAATCTCCTGTTACGGCGTGAGAACACCCCTTGTCCGCAAAATCGCCAAAAAATATTTCCGGCAAATCAAACATCTTGATAAAAACAGGGTATTCACTTTGTGCGAAGAACTCCTTAAAAGCGGATATAGCGAGGAGGCCACTGTCGCCATTCAATGGGTCGGAGGAGTTTCAAAAGACTTTACGGAAGACGATTTTAAAATTTTTGAAAACTGGCTGAAAAAATACATAGATAACTGGGCAAAGGATGATGATTTTTGTCTGCATATCATCCACCCGATAATGAATAAAT
>QIJB01000053.1 GCA_003231675.1 Candidatus Campbelliibacteriota bacterium
TATAGTTTTACCAGCTCAAATCCGACGGAAAGTAGATCTTGCGATTATGCGACAAACGGTTCTTACACCGCCAAGGTTTATGTGGAAAGAGGAGGGTTAAATGACAGCGCGCAAGTTTCCATTTCTGTGAAAACCGCCTTACCTTACTACGATCTTTCCGTTACGGGCGCCCTTTACGCCACAATAGTTAAAAACTCCGGACCCGTTAATTCCAAAGGGACAGCATCGGTTACCGTTGACGCGAGTAATTTCTCGGGAGATATTAAATTGACCTCAAACATAGATTCCATTCAAGGGTTGGTGGGAGCCTCGGTTGTTTTCAGCGATAACCTTTTGAGTCCCGGCTCTTCCGGATATGAATCATCCGGAATCAGCATAAAAAATATACCGGAAACGGTGGTAGCCGGACTCTATGACATTACCATTTACGGCAATGATACGGCATCGGCGTTGGGAGAGAGGAGCGCGACACTTCGGCTGAATATTGAATCTCTTTCTCCAAAATGGAAAGAAATTTAAAACGGGATTATTTTTCAATTTTGTCGCGCAAAAAGCCAATCCGTCGAGTGACGGATTGGAAAGAAATAAAATGAGTATTTTCCCTTGCGAACATAAAGTTTAAAGGGTGGGGGTTGATTTTAAAAAAAGAGTTTGCTAGACTTTTAAACAATGACTAATTTAAATTTAAGCGATAATTCGCTTCAACAAAATGAAGCGGTTGAAGGATCGGGTCCTATTGAGGAAATGTTTAAAGCCGGAGTTCATTTCGGATATTCTCGCTCCTCAAGAAATCCAAAGATGAAGGAATTTATTTTTTGGCTGAGAAACAATGTTGAACTCTTCAATCTTGAAAAAACAAGACAAAAACTTGATGAGGCGAAAGATTTTCTCAAATCTGTAGGATCGGATAAAAAGATGGTCCTTTTTGTCGGGACAAAAGCCGTGGCGGCCGACATATTGAAAAAATACGCCGAAGAGATTGATATGCCCTATGTTACGGAACGCTGGCTCGGAGGGACGCTGACGAATTTCAATGAAATCAAAAAAAGACGGGACTATATGGAGGAATTGACCCAGAAAAAGGAATCAGGGGAGTTGGCGAAGTATACAAAAAAAGAGCAGTTGCAGGTTAAAAAGAAAATAGCCCGTTTGAGCATTTATTTTTCAGGATTGTTAAATTTGAGAAAGTTACCGTCCGCCTTAATCGTGGTGGATACCAAAGAAGAAAGGAACGCGGTGGCGGAAGCCAAAAAAATTGGAATTCCGGTGGTTGGCATTATGAACAGCGATTGCAATCCAGGAGACGCCGAATATGCCATTCCGGCAAATGACAATTCAAGGTCAAGTATTGAATTTTTATTAAAAGAATTAACTGAAGCCTACAAAAAAGGTTTAAGTGAAGCGGAGAAAAAAGCCGTTGAAGAAGAGAAGAAGGCTGAAAAAGAAAAAGAAGAAACCGCAAAGGATGGCGACGAATAACTTAAAATTATTTTTGTAAGTTTACTTATTAAATATGTTGGATAAAATAAAAGAATTGCGCGAAAAAACCGATGTTTCGGTAATGGTCTGTCAAAAAGCCCTTGAAGAAGCCGGGGGAGATATGGAAAAGGCGATGCAGATTTTGCGCAAAGAAGGAGTTAAAGTGGCTGAAAAAAAGTCCTCGCGTTCTTTGAATGCCGGCATTGTTGAGGCGTATATTCACTCTACGAAACAGGTGGGGGTTTTGCTTGAAATCAGATGTGAGACTGATTTTGTTTCCAAAAATGAGGGTTTTCAAAAATTCGCTCACGATATAGCGATGCATATCGCCGCCGCGGATCCTCTTTATGTTTCTCCTGAAGATATCCCAGAAAGTTCAAAAGAGGAGATTAAAAAAATATTTGAAGAGGAAATTTCCAAAATTGACAAACCCCAAGAAATAAAAGAAAAAATATTGGAAGGGAAATTGGGAACGTATATCAAGGAAAGAACTCTCTTGGAACAGCCCTATGTTAAAAATCAAGATATTACGGTTGGTGATTTCATTAAAGAGGGTGTGCAAAAATTCGGAGAGAATATCAGTGTGGCGCATTTCTCTCGTTACAGTATTTCTTAATCTTTTATGCAATATTTCATTTTTGTGTCCATTATTTCCGCGGCGGCGATGACTTTTTTGTTTACTCAGCGTTTAACTGAGGTTCGCGCAATGTCTGAAGAAATTTTTTTGCGGAGATTTGAATTGGAAGAAAAAAGTTTTTCCAATTTGTATCGTTTTTTTGCGGTACCGACCGCCACTTTTTTAAACAAAAACATATTTCCCGTTCTGGACTTTTTTAAGGCGAAACTGATTGGCAAGATAAGGAAAATCGTGGTCAAACTTGGAACCGCTCTTTTGCGGTTTGATAATTATCTTTACGGAAGAAATCAGATTAATTCAAACGGAGAAAAGTCAGCATATTGGAATGAAGTAAGCGGTTTTAAAAAAGACTCGCGAGGAGAGAACAGATAGAGCTTGTTTGAATGCGCGCAGAAAATGGCGATACTTGTTTTTCCGAAACGGATTTCTCGGATATAAACGGTTTTGCTCCGACAGACAGTTTAAGTTACAATAATGAAGTCGCGAGTCCCGGATGGTTTCATAATTTTGCCACCTTAGCTCAACGGCNNNACAGACAGTTTAAGTTACAATAATGAAGTCGCGAGTCCCGGATGGTTTCATAATTTTGCCACCTTAGCTCAACGGCAGAGCAACGGTTTTGTAAACCGTAGGTTCCCGGTTCAAATCCGGGAGGTGGCTTATCAGGCAAAATTCTAAACCATCGGGATAAACCGTAGGTTCCCGGTTCAAATCCGGGAGGTGGCTTATCAGGCAAAATTCTAAACCATCGCCCGAGAAAACGCCCCAACTATTTAACTCCTTATGAAGTGTTTGTTAAAGGCAAGTGGTGCAATTCAAGGTAGAATGTATCGCGACAGAGTTGACAAAATTGGAAAAATGTTGATAATTAGGGCAAATTAAGGAAAGTTTTTTTATAATAAAAATAAAAAGAAAAAAGGGAGGATGAAATGAAAAAAAGAAGGGTAATCGTCGTCATTCTGGCTGTGATGGCGATTCTATTGCTCTCTTCTTGCGCGATAACCGCGAGAAGAGAAAATTTGAGGCAAGCTGTTCCGAGGGTAGTCAGGCAGAGCCTCAACTCAATAGTTATGATCAAGTTGACCTCTGAAATAAAAACTGATGACGGCAAGACCGAAATCTCGGAAGAGTTTTCGGGCACAGGATTCTTTATAGGATACGGCGGGGATATTTACATTGTTTCCGCCGGACATTTGGCGGATGAGGATCCCTCGGGAGTCTTTTCCGCTGAGACAGTCGACGGAAAAAGATTTCCTTTAAAGATTATCTACTATAAAGACAGATATAGTGGGGATTTTGCTCTTTTTTCTTTTGACAAGGGTATGAACATTACTATTACTCCATTGGATTTGGGTGAGACGCCCAAGACCGGAGACTGGGTGATTTCCATAGGCGCTCCCTTTGGAGTGTTCCCATTTGTAACAGTGGGGGTAGTCTCCTCGGGGGCATATGATTTAGATGAGGAGGGGGGATTTGTATATATCCTCTACTCCGCAGAAATCAATCCCGGAAATTCTGGAGGGCCACTGCTTGACTTAGAAGGCAAGCTAGTGGGAATGAACTTGAAAACCGTGCACGGGGTGGCGATATCTTTCGCCGCCCCGGCGGCAAGAATCAAAAAGTATATGAGGGAGGCGATGAAGTCTCTCTCCATACAAAAATAAAAGACGAGTGTTTTTAAAGATTATGTCCCCGTTCGGTTTGTATTTCCGACGGGGGCTTTTTTTGTTATAATCACTTTATGCTTTCTTTATGGCAGTCTTATTTTAAGAGCGGAAATTTTTATCACGCCTGTTTATTGACTGGAAACCAAGTAGCCGCGCGCGAGGCGGCATTGGAAGCGGCTAGTTTTATTTTGGAATATCCTCGCGCAGAACTTTCCAGACATCCCGATTTTCATCATCAAAAAATTGAATCACTGGGTATTAAAGACAGTCATAATTTAAAAAACAAAAGTTCCGTAACCCCGCTTTTGGGTGACAAAAAGGTTTTTATTATTGAATTGTCTTCTTTGACATTAGAGGCTTCAAACGCCTTACTCAAGCTTTTTGAAGACCCGCCCGGAAAAACTTATTTTTTTATTATAACTTCATCCGTGGACATTATTATCCCAACCTTGCGTTCCCGGTCGGCAGTCATTGAGTTCAATGGGCAAACGGAAGAGAACAATTTTTGTTTTGATTTTTTAAGCGCTCCGCCGAACAAAAGAATGAATATGATTAAAAAAATGGAAAAG
The DNA here is from genome assembly GCA_003231675.1 of Candidatus Campbelliibacteriota bacterium. GTDB lineage: Bacteria > Patescibacteriota > Minisyncoccia > UBA9983 > UBA9983 > SZUA-82. The sequence goes on from QIJB01000053.1 coordinate 4,353, forward strand.
GATAAAAACGAAGCAATGGGATTTTTAAACGGACTTGAAAGAATAATTGAAAATGACATTTCCAAAAATGACCGAAAATTAACTTTTCAAGAACGCCTTTTAGCCTTAGAAGAAACGGGCGTCGTGCGAGAGTTTCTCTTGATTCGCTCCCCGAATGTAAAAATGGTTTTAGAACATCTTGCCTTGACACTGCCTAAAATGCTACAATAATAAACATAAATATTATGTCTTACAATTTTTCACAAATCAAAAAAGAAGCGGAGGAAGTTAAGGAATGGTTTAAAAAGGAATGTTCCGTTTTGCGGACCGGCAGAGCGACACCCGCATTGGTTGAGAACTTGCTTGTTGAATCTTACGGATCCAGAACACCCTTGAAACATATCGCCGCCATTGGTGTGGAGGACGCTAAAACGTTGCGTATTTCACCGTGGGATTCTTCTTCAATAAAAGACATAGAAAAAGCGATTACCGTTTCAAATCTTGGTGTCCAGCCCATTGCTGACAAAGATTCCGTCCGCATTCGTCTCCCCGATTTAACAGAGGAACGCAGGTCTTCGCTTGTTAAAATACTTTACGAAAAATTGGAGGAGGCGAAAATTTCTCTTAAGCTGAAGAGAGATGAGGTGTGGAAAGACATTCAAGAAAAACAGAGAGAAGCGGAGATAACCGAGGACGAAAAATACCGCTACAAGGATGATTTGCAGAAGATTATTGACGAAGCGGTTGAAGGATTGGAAGAAATGGCTGAGAGAAAAGAAGAAGAAATTAAAAACTAGAATTGGAATTTAAGGTTACCGAATCTTTTTTCATCAATGTCTATAATTATATTTTTAGCGGCTTTGGCTCTTTTGATATTGTCCCATGAATTTGGGCATTTTATTGTCGCCAAGAAAAGCGGTATGAGGGTGGATGAATTCGGGTTGGGTTTCCCCCCGAGACTTTTTAAGTTTAAAAAAGGAGAAACCGTTTACAGCTTGAATCTCATTCCTCTCGGAGGATTTGTAAAAATACATGGAGAGGACGGATCGGAAAAAGAAGATTCCCGCAGTTTTTCCTCAAAGTCGGTTAGCGTTCGTTCCGCCGTCATCGTCGCCGGGGTGCTGTTTAATTTGTTGGCGGCGTGGTTCTTACTCTCTGGAGGTTTTTTGATTGGCATGCCGGCGGACGCAAATTCCGTTCCGGCGGGAGCGGCAATAAACAAGGCGGAGATTATGATTGTTCAAGTTCAGCCGGGGACGCCCGCCAAGGCGGCGGGGCTCAAGGAAGGGGATAAATTAATCGGCTTTTCTTCCGTCGAGGCCGTTCAAAAATTTATCGCCGAGAATAAAGGAAAGGAGATTGAAATAAAATATGAAAGAGGCGGAAAAATAAACTCTGTCGGCGTTGTTCCGGATATAAACCCTTCCGCCGGGAAAGGTTCCTTGGGAATTGCCATGGATAAGGTTGTTTTGGTCAGTCTCCCTTTCTTTAAGGCTTTATGGGAGGGGGCGAAAATGACATATAATCTCACAATTACAGTGGCGGTATCCATTTTTTACTTTATTGTGGACGCTTTCAAGGGTGTGGCGGGCTTTGGACAGATATTGGGTCCCGTGGGCATAGCCGGCGTTACCGGTTCGGCTGCGAAACTCGGTTTCGGATACCTTTTGAGTTTTATTGCGATGTTGTCGGTGAATCTTGCCATAATCAATATGATTCCTTTTCCCGGGCTTGACGGTGGCAGACTCATTTTTTTGGCGGTTGAAAAAATAAAAGGTTCTCCCGTTAATCCAAAATTCAGCAATATCGCGAACGGAGTGGGGCTTCTCATTTTATTCCTTTTGATGATTGTCATAACATACAAGGACATAATGCGGTTGATATGAAAAATAATTCTAAAAAGAGGTATTGCTTTTCTTACAATACCTCTTGCAATCATAGTAGTTTGTACAAACAGTACAAACCTACTATAACTATGATGACCCCGCTGGATATTACCAGCGAAAGCGTAAATGGGTTCATTTTGCTCACCTCCTCTTTAGAGAAACTACCTTCTACGATAATACATTAATAAAAGAAAAAAGTCAAGCCCAAAAAGTGGTACATTCAATGAGGTATGGACAGACCCCCTTTATTGTGTTATGAATTGCGAAAGAAAAAGGAGCTTGGCTCCTTGATAAAATTTAAAAAGGGAGGGGAAAATGACA
>QIJB01000097.1 GCA_003231675.1 Candidatus Campbelliibacteriota bacterium
CGGCGACCACTCAGTGAGAATATTCAAATTGTTAAAACGCGCCGGAAGATTGAGAGAATGAATTAAAAATAAAAAAATGGCGGGAGTTTTCTGGCTGTCGCTTGAAATCCTTGCTATTTTTAGATTTGGATTGAATACCGTTTGCTTCGCAAAATATTCACGAATTAAAATTTAAACGCATCTCTAATTTTGTTTTGCTCTAATTTTGGTGTTAAGATTGAGACAATGAAAAGAATTTTAAGGCCGTTCCTTCCTTTGGCGTGGATTTTGTTAAGAGTTTATTGGTTTATTTTTAGACCGATTGGTTACGGTGTTAAGGCTGTAATAATTTGTGATAACGATGTTCTTTTAATACGCCACACTTACGGAAAGCGAAATTGGACATTCCCCGGCGGGGGAGTTAAGGCACGGGAAGCTAAAGAGGTGGCGTTAAAAAGAGAAGTGATGGAAGAAATCGGCATTGATTTGGAAAAAACCATTTTCGCCGGTTCATTTGTCTCCAGCAAGGAATTCAAAAAAGACAATGTTTCCGTCTATATTTCGCGAGTTAAAAACAGAAATGCGGAAAAAGACGATTTTGAAATAGCGGAAACGAGATGGTTTCCATCGGATAAAATGCCTAAATTGCTGGAAAACGCGCAAAAAATTTTTAATTTATCTCAACAATATTTAAAAAACAATGAAATCAGACAATAGTTTTCTTAAAAATGTCCGCAATATTCATTTTGTCGGGATTGGTGGGATTGGGGTTTCGGCAATCGCGCGGATGATGATTTTTGAGGGTAAACGGGTGAGTGGATCGGATGTGTCGGATTCGCTGATTACGCGCGAGCTGAAAAAGCTTGGAGCAAAAATTTATATGGGACACGGCACCGACAATCTTGCCAAAGATATTGATTTGGTTGTTTACACTACTGCCGTGGCGAAAGATAATCCCGAATTGGAGAAAGCGAAGAAATTAAAAATTCCCGCGCTGACATATTCTCAAACGCTTGGCGCGGTTTCAAAAGGAAAATACACCGTTGCCGTCTCCGGCACTCACGGCAAAACGACAACCACGGCGATGATAGCGAAAATTTTGATTGACGCGAAGCTCGCCCCGACCATTATTGTCGGCAGTCTGCTGAAAAAGGAAAACAGTAATTTTATTGCCGCCAAAGGTGGGCCTCGCCACGGACGGGCCGCCAAAGGGGATTTGTTTGTCTGCGAGGCGTGCGAATACAATCGCGCGTTTCTTGATTTAAGCCCAAAAATTCTCGTTATCACAAACATTGAAGAAGACCATCTTGACTATTACAAAGACCTCCGCGACATCCAAAACGCTTTTGCCGAGTTGGCGGGAAAGCTCGGCAAAGACGGTTTCCTTGTCTGTAATCCGAATGACAAAAACTTGAAACCGATTGTCAAAAAACTTGCCCGCCTCGGGAGGGACGCAACGAAAATAATTGATTATTCAAAAATCCGCTTGTCGGCGGACGCGTTGAAAGTTCCGGGCGAGCACAATATAAAGAACGGAAAGGCGGCTTTGGGGGTTGCGAAAATTTTGAAAATTAAGAATGAGGCGGCGATAAAATCATTGAGCAGTTTCCCGGGCGTGTGGAGAAGGTTTGAATACAAGGGAAAAACAAAAAACGGCGTTGCGGTTTACGATGATTACGCGCACCACCCGACGGAGATAAAGGCAACGCTGAAAGCGGCATGCGGGCGTTTTGGCGATAAAAAAATCTTTTGCGTTTTTCAGCCGCACCTTTTCAGCCGCACCCGGCTTTTAATGGATGATTTCGCGGAAAGTTTCGGCGATGCCGACGAAGTCATTGTCGCGAATATTTACGCCGCGCGGGAAAGAGATGATGGAAGCGTTAACGGGAGAGATTTGGCGGAAAGAATAAAAAACGTGAGCGCGCGCCATATCGGTTCATTTAAAGAGATTAAGAAATTTCTGAAAAAAAACGCCCGAAGGGGAGATGTGATAATCACCATGGGTGCCGGAGACATTTTCAAAGTCGGGGAAAGTATGTTAGTATAATAATCAATAATATGGCTATTACCAAAGAATACATAGCGAAAATTGAGGGGCATGGGAGTTTGAAAGTTGACTGGGAGAAAAACAGCGTTCAGTTAAGGGTTCACGAGGGTGAACGGCTTTTTGAGGGTATTTTGGTTGGCAGGACGGCGGAGGAGTCGCATTGGATAACTCCGAGGATTTGCGGCGTGTGCCCGATTGCCCACAATCTCGCTTCTCTGAGGGCAATTGAGGACGCCTACGGAATTAAAGTCAATAAAACGACAGAAACGCTTCGCGATTTGATGGTCTGCGCGCAAAACATTCAGAGCCATGTTTTGCATTTGTTTTTCCTCGCACTTCCGGATTATATCGGAATTGACCGCGGCACGGAACTGGCGCGCAAAGATCCGGCATCTTTCGCCAAAGCCCTCGCTTTGAAAGAGTTGGGCGATGAAATCGCCTATGTTGTCGCCGGAAGGAATGTCCATCCCACAACAACGACTGCCGGCGGTTTTCATAAAATTCCGACAAAAGAAGCTTTAACGAAACTTTTTTCCATGCTGGAAAAAACAACGGAAGCCGCGGAATGGACCGCCGAATTTTTCAGCGGGTTGGAATATCCCGAATTGAAAGTTGACATTGAACTGGTCGCTATGGAGGGCGACAAAATCATATCCGGAAAGACGGGAGCGGAGCCGATTAAAAATTACAAAGAAAACATAGAGGAAGAATTGCGCGGCAATTCAACGGCGAAGTTCGGCAAGTATCAGGGCAGGGAAATGATGGTTGGCTCTTTGGCAAGAATGGCTATTTTGAAAAGGGAAAAATCTCCTGAAGTTGACAGGTATTCCGCCAAATTGGATTTTGAAAATCCTTACCATAACAATTTCGCTCAAGCGATAGAAATTTTACAAAACCACCAAATGGCGCGCGAGACCGTCAAGAAACTTTTGGATTCCGAAATGGACGCGACAATCTCGGTTATGGATTCCGACTTCGCTCCCGATTCTGATGGCTTATATAAAGGCATCGGAGCAGTTGAAGCGCCAAGAGGAGGTCTTTACCATGAAATTCATTTGGATAAGAAAGGAATTATTGTTTACGCGAACATTATCACTCCGACGGTTCAAAACCTCACCTCTATGGAAAAGTCGGCACAGGCGGTTCTTGATCAGTACAAAGAAAAGAGCAAGGAAGAAAAGGAGCGTTTGATGAATATGGTAATCAGGGCGTATGACCCGTGCATTACTTGTTCGGTGCATTGAGGAATTTGATTTACCCCGCCCTAATTTTACGAAACATTATTAGGGCGGCGCACTCGTTACACTCGGCCTATTCCGGCTCTGCGTCGCGAGAGCAACGGAATCCTTAGTGTGTTGATATATTGTCAGAGTATTTAACGGTAAAATTAGAGGCGGGGTGCTCAATTTTACAATTGTTCGCTCCGCCTGCCTGCGGCAGGCAGGCTCACAAGTAAAATTGGCATGTGCTTAGCATTCCCGGGAAAAATTATTTCAATCAATGGCGACCATGCGGCCGTTGATTTTGACGGCATTGAAAAAGAAATCAATGTTTCTTTGATTGCGGACGCGAAAAAGGGAGATTTCGTAATCGTCCATGCCGGTTTTGCCATTCAAAAACTTTCCGAACAAAGCGCTATGGAGGTTTTCAAAATTTATGAA
>QIJB01000039.1 GCA_003231675.1 Candidatus Campbelliibacteriota bacterium
AAACAAAATGGGTTTACTGTTTTATGGGCGACGGAGAACAGGATTGCGGACAAGGATGGGAAGCGGTTATGCTCGCCGGACGCGAAAAAATTTACAACCTCATAGGAATTGTGGATCGCAACAACATTCAAATTGACGGATTTACGGAAGATGTAATGCCACTTGATCCGTTTAGGGAAAAATTTGAATCGTTCGGTTGGCATGTTTTGGAAATTGATGGACATAATTTTGAAGAGATAAACGATGCCGTTAACAAGGCAAAAGCTATTTTTGAAAAACCGACGATGATTATCGCGCGCACCATTCCCGGGAAGGGCGTTGATTTTATGGAAAGGGAATTTTCATGGCACGGCGTCCCGCCGAACAAAGAACAGGCGGAAAAAGCGTTACACGAGTTAAGGACGTTGGAAGGAAAGATAAAAAGCGAACATGAATAGAAAAATGTTAAACGAATCACAAAAATTAAATCCTCCTCCTTCGCCAAGGCTTCGGAGAACAGGCAAAATCGTAAAAATATGATTAATAAAGAGCAAAAACTTAATCCCAGGTTGTTGAACAAGGACGTAGAGCAGGCGCCGCTTCGCCAAGGATATGGCGAAGGACTTTTGCAGGCGGGAAAGGAGGACGAAAATGTCGTCGCGCTTTGCGCCGACCTGACCGGCTCAACAAAAACCGCTATTTTCAGCAAGGTTTTTCCGGAACGATTCGTAGAAATGGGTATTGGCGAACAATCAATGGCGTCCGTGGCTTCCGGAATGGCGGCAATGGGCAAGGTTCCGTTCATCGCTTCTTACGCGATGTTTTCTCCCGGAAGAAACTGGGAGCAGATAAGAACGACAATCTGCTACAACAATTCAAATGTCAAAGTTGCAGGAGCCCACGCGGGAGTATCTGTCGGTCCGGATGGGGGAACGCACCAAGCTATTGAAGATATCACCATCATGCGGGTTATCCCGAGAATGACCGTTATCGTTCCTTGCGATTCAATTGAGTCTCGTAAGGCGACTCTCGCGGCGGCAAAAATGATTGGACCGGTTTATCTGCGTTTCGCGCGAGAAGCTACTCCGATTATCACCACTGAGGAATCTCCGTTTGAAATCGGCAAGGCGAATTTGCTGAGAAACCCTGAATCACCGCAAGTGGCGATTATCGCGTGCGGACCGATGGTTTATAACGCCTTGATGGCGGCAGAAGAATTAAGTAAAGAGGGGATTGAGGTTTCGGTTTTGAATAATCACACCATTAAGCCAATGGACGAAAACTCGGTCATTGAGGTTGCGAAAAAAGCAGGCGCGGTTGTTACGGTGGAAGAGCATCAGGTAAAAGGGGGAATGGGAAGCGCGGTAGCGGAAGTTTTAGCGAAAAACAATCCAACTCTGATTGAATTCGTCGGCGTCCAAGATAAATTCGGGCAGTCAGGCACCCCCGAAGAACTCATAGAGCATTATGGTATGGGGATTTCTCACATTAAAGAAGCAGTTAAAAAGGTTCTGAAAAGAAGGTAAAAAATCTTGCGAAAATAATCGTTTTGGCTTACCATTAAGGTATGATTACGAAACACAAAAACAACCTGCAAAAGGGCAGTGTCAGATATATTGTTTTCAAAGATGGCGCCACATGGTACGCCGTCGCTCTTGAGTTTAATATAGTTGAATCCGGCGACGACCCGCGGGAGGTTCTTATGCTTCTTTTTGAAGCGATTCAGGGATATATCAAATCCGCCGGCAAAGCAAAAATCCGTCCCCATATACTGAATCAAAAAACCGATAAAGAGTATGAAGAAATGTGGGCGGCGCTGAAGAAAAAGAAACGGCCAAAAATCAAATCTCCTTTGTCAATTTATACCTTCGGACAGCGTCCGCTTACCGTCTAGATTATGCCCCGCTCTGTTTTTAATTGGACGTTCAACGATGTGGCGCGTTTCCTAAAAGATAACGGTTTTCGATTAAACCACACGGAAGGCAGTCATTTTTTCTACATAGGCGCTTACAAAGGAATAGTCAGGCAGGTTTGCGTTCCTTTCCACGGCAGTAAAACCATAAAGCCAAGAACTATTAAGGGGATTATCACCCAATCAGGCATACCGAAAGAAAAATGGTTCGGTAGATGAATTTTATCATTCATAAGGTTAACTGTACAAAAAATGTTTTAGGCACACACATATGGCGGTTTAATTATTAACAGTTTAAGTTAAGCAGATAAAATTATGATTGAAGAACTAAAAAACTTTAAAGAAGACTCCGAATCCGAAAAAGAAACTGGGGCTAAATCGCATGAAGAAGAATTCAAGACACTCCGTGTTTTAGATAAGAAAGGAAAAGAAATCGGTACTGTAGAAACACCAAATGTTGCCGGCACTATTGTTTTTGAAATATCACCTCGTTACCCGCGTCAAGGCGAGTTTAGTGCGAGAGATCTGATGCCCTACGAAAAAATTGTTAAACTAAGCGGAGAGTGGGGTTATGTGGACAAGAGGGGTAATATTAGACAACTCAAGAATAAAGAGGTTAAAATTGGTAAGATTGACTCAGAAAACAAAACTATAACATTTGAATAAATTGCCTAAGGCGTCAAAATAGCGTCATAATTTGCAGTAAAATGGCTCTTGATGCCGGCATATCGGAATTCGTTTTATGGCATGAAAAAGGGGTTTGCGTTTACAATACGGAAGAATACAGTATTTGTATCCATATCAAGAAGTGCAGTAATTCTTGATAAAATTCAATTAAAGCTCTTTGCTCTGACCCGCGCTTTCCATATTTCTTAAAATCCCTTTACTGTTAAGCCATAAAGGGATTTTTGTTTTTTGGAGGAGAGTTTGGTATAATAAACGGCAACATATGCAAACATTGATATTCGTTGTTTTGATTGTTTTGTTTGGCTCGGCTCTTTTTTCCTGCGTGGAAGCGGCGCTTTTCAGCGTTTCTTTGGGGCGGGCAAGAGTGCTGGCGGAACAGAAAAAGAGAGGTTCGGCAAATTTGATAAAGGTGAAGGAAAACATCCGCCGCCCGATTACGGTTATTGTAATTCTCAACAACATCTTCAACATCGCCGGAAGTATCATGGTTGGAGCGATGGCGGGACAGGTGTTGGGCAACGCATGGGTGGGAGTTATCTCCGCCGTCCTGACCTTTCTTATTATTATTCTCGGCGAGATTATACCTAAAACATTGGGGGAAAATTACGCGGAGCCAATCTCCCTTTTCGCCGCGGGACCGCTTCTCGCCTCAACCAAATTATTTTCCCCGTTTATTTGGTTTATAGAAAAATTAACCTCGCCTTTCAGCCAAAAAAACAAAACCGTTTCCGAAGAGGAGATAAGAATCTTGAGCCATCTCGGGCATCTGGAGGGCTCCATTGAGAAAGACGAGAAAGAAATGATTCAGAAGGTTTTTAGGCTCAACGACTTGACGGCGGAAAACATTATGACCCCGCGGACGGTGGTTGAAGCGCTTGAATACGATAAAACGTTGGACGAGTCTGAAGATGAGATATACGACTTGAATCATTCGCGTCTCCCCGTGTTCAAAGAAGACTTGGACGACATAGTCGGTATCGTGCATCAAAGAAACTTGCTTATCGCCATCGGACGAGATCAGGGGAAGAAAAAAATCTCTGACTTTGAAGAACCGCCCATTTATGTTTCGGAAAAAATGAAGGCGGACGAGCTTTTGCCTTTTTTCCAAAAAAGAAGATGCCATCTGGCGATAGTGCGGGACGAATTCGGGGGAACGAGCGGAGTGGTTACTCTGGAAGATGTCTTAGAGCAGTTGGTGGGGGAGATTGTGGACGAGACGGACGAAGAAATAGATATGAGAATTAAGGCGAGAAAAATGAAATGATATTTAAGGGTTTTTTTCTAAAAGGTGGCGGGATAATGTCTAAGTCAGATTGAAACACGCACCCGCTTAACGATTGATTCTTCTCCCTCCTTGCCACATTCATAAAAGATTCTCTTATTCCGGTCAAATTGAGTTTTAACCGGGAAAATCGTTGTGTTAAAAGGATTAAGTCAACCGGAAATGGTTGACATTTTTGAATAATTGTTTTATGCTATTCTTGGCAATGTAATGAACTTTTAAAATAAAAAAAAGGAGGCACAAAATGAAAAGTAAAAGCATTTTTATTTTTGTTTTTATTTTTGTTTTTATTTTTGTTTTTGATTTACAAAAAGCCGTTGCGGGAGATTTTTCCCTCAACGGTTATGTAGAAGCGGGATTTTTCCCGCCGGGGAACGAGTTCAATCCCCCTGGGACAATCTACGGTCCCCAAAAAATATTGGCCCACGTGGCGCGCTACGCGTTGCGTGGGAAAATAACCGTAAGATACAGGAAGGTTTTTGTATCTTACGAGCCCAAATTGTATTTGGGCGACAACCGTCCGGGACAGTGCCGGGCGGACGGCAAGAGAGACGCCGAATGTCTGAAGGGGCAATCATATGATGCCCCGCCGTTGGTTTATTACCAAAAAATAAACTTCGGTGTTGCTTTGAGCAAAAGCACCGAAGTTTATATAGAAACGGGTCGGACATTTTGGCCCACCCCCGAAATCGCTCGGGGAGATGCCTATATGTATAGCGGGATTTTTGTCCGTTATACATTTGGACCTGAAAAAAAATGACATCTGCCCCTCAATCGCGATTAACTGCGATTGAGGGGTTTTATTTTTGGCGGTTTTTTGTTTTATTTGGTATAATGACGGGATGAGATACGATATCATTACAATCGGAACGGTAACGAGAGACGTTTTCCTCAAAAGTCCGGATTTTAAAATTGTCAAAAATAAAGATTTTAGGACGGGTGTCGCCGGATGTTTTATGCTGGGTACAAAACTGGAAGTTCCCGAAGTGGTTGTTGCCAGCGGCGGAGGCGGAACAAACACGGCTGTGGGATTCGCTCGCCGGGGATTTAAAACGGCGTGCATCGGATCGGTCGGGGATGACGAAATAGGCATGGAAGTGGCGGAAGAACTTAAACGGGAAGGAGTGGAAACTTTTTTTGAAAAAGACCCTGACCATAACACGGCCTATTCAACCATTCTGGTCGCTGAAAATGGAGAAAGAACCATCTTGGAATATCGCGGAGCGAATGACCATTTAAATGAAAAGGAGGTTGATTGGGAATCGCTGAAGAGCGACTGGATATACATAGATTCTTTGGCGGGAAATTTAAAACTCTTGGGACGCGTTCTTGAGTGGGCAAAAGAAAACGGGGCGAAGACTGCATTTAATCCCGGCAAAAGGTTGATAAAACTCGGAAAGAAATTGCGACCGTTTTTGGATAAGATAGATATTTTTATCGCGAATGAAGACGAATCGGCGTATGTGTCGGGAATTGAATACAAGATAGAAAAAGAACCGGAAATATTTTCAAAAATGGATGAACTGGTAAAGGGAATCGTGGTTATGACGAAGGGACCCAGAGGCGTTGAAGTTTCAGACGGTAAAAATCATTATCTCGCGGGAGTTCCCGATTCACCCGTGGTGGACAGAACGGGAGCGGGAGATTCTTTCGGAACCGGTTTCGTCTCGGGATACATTCAATCGGGCGGGGACATAGGACGCGCAATCCAGCTTGGCGCCGCCAACGCCACCTCGGTGGTTCGGTATTTCGGATCAAAAAAGGGACTGTTAAAAAAGGGCGATTGGGGCGATTATCCAAAAGTTGAAGTTAAAATTAAAAAGATATAAAATAGAAATATGAAAAATAATTATGATTTTATCGCATTGGGAGATACTGTAACAGACGCTTTTATTAAACTTGAAGACGCAGATGTTGAACGCGACGACGGCTTGACTAAAATCTGCATGCGTTTCGGGGACAAGATTCCCTATGAGAGTTTGCATGTCATTCCGGGCGTGGGCAACAGCGCCAATGCCGCTGTGAGCGCTTCGCGTTTGGGTTTAAAAACGGCTTTGGTGACGAACATCGGAGATGATTATTTCGGTCAAGAATGTCTTGATGCCCTGGAAAAAGAAAAGCTGGGGACGGAATTTATCAAAAAAAACAAAGGCAAGAAAACGAATTACCACTTTGTGCTTTTGTTCAAAGGAGAACGAACCATTTTAATTAAACATGAAAAATATGATTACGAAATGCCCGATATCGGCAAACCGAAATGGGTTTATCTTTCCTCACTTGGTTCAAATTCTCTGCCGTTCCATTCCGTTATTGAAAAATATCTGAATGAAAATCCGGAAATCAAACTCGCTTTCCAGCCGGGGACTTACC
>QIJB01000012.1 GCA_003231675.1 Candidatus Campbelliibacteriota bacterium
CCATAGCAAAATACATAAATATTAAAAATAAGAGGCGCGGACCCTTGTTTGAAAGCCGTTTTAATTCCAAACATATTGATACAAATGAATATTTGGTTCATCTTTCCGCATACATACATCTCAATCCGCTGGATATTATAAGCGGGAAAGAATGGCGAGAACATAAACTCAAAAATTGGAAAAACAATAGGAAGGAACTTTTCGGCTACCCGTATTCCAGCCTGAAACATTTTATTTATAAAGAAGAACCCGATGACCCGATAATTTCCGGAGAAAAAATAATCTTGAATCAATTTAAAAAGAAGGATGAATATGAATTATTCTTACGTGAATGGTCGGAAGAATTTGGCGACGACACCGGACTTCGTCGCTAATATTTCAGGATGACATATTTCAACTCTTGAATATTTACCGGCAAGCGGAATAATATTTTTTGGAAAGGATCTGAAAAGTTAGCCAAGATTTTTTCAACAATACCCATAAGCATCGGTTCCCTTCCAAGAGTGAGGACTGCTTCTCCCGGCAGAACTTTAAGCGATCTTGGAAGGATTATTTCGAAATTTCCTCCACCTCTTCCAACCGCGATGGCTGATATTGAAGAAGATGCGAGCATTATATTTGTCTCTTTTTTGAAAAAAGAGACCAGTGTAATTTTGCTTGTTCTTCCAAAAACTTCCGAAACATAACCTAAGAAGACATCCCCGTAGGCCGTCGCGCGCATCCCTTCCTTAACACCGTCTTTTGACCCGGCGTCAACAAGCAGTGTGTCGTAAGGACTTTGCGGAGGACGAACCAATATTGGTGCCGACAAATATTTTTGCTCAGACTTTTTAGGGAGAAAGCTTCTTGTTTTTTTATCATCCTTCCCTTCCGCGCCGAGAAGCGCGGTTTTTATTTTCATTTCTTCTATTTCTTTTCTGAGAAGTTTATTCTCATTCTCTAAATTTTCTTTCTTTTCTATTAAAAAAAGGTTTCCTTGCCACCAATTTTTCAAGGAATCACTCATCGTCAGAAAAGGACGGCCGACTGCCATTACCGGTTTTGATAAAAAATGCCCAATGGGACCGTTAAAGAGAATTAACGCCAAAAAAAGCGCGGCAAGCGCGCCCCAAAAAATCTTTTTGCTTGAATTAGTGCGATTTGTTCTGTTCATATTTAATTTATTGTGGCGGGATTTCGTCCTCATGCTGAACTAAAACATCCTTTAATTTATCAAGGTCTTCCAAAATAACGCCCGTTCCTCTGACAACGGCTGTCAAAGGATCCTCCGCCACATAAACGGGTATTTTTATTTCAGACTCAAAAAGTTCCGCCAATCCTTTCAAAAATGAACCTCCCCCGACCATCACAATTCCCCTGTGCATAATATCGGAAACAAGTTCGGGAGGAGTTATTTCTATAACTTCTTTTGTGGCCTTAACCAAGGCGCGAACCGAATCAATAATCGCCTCTCTTATGTCAGAATCGGTCACGACAACTTCTCTCGGCAAACCGGTTACGAGGTCTCTGCCACGAATGGTCGCCTCTGCCCCCTCGCCCCCTTGCGTCACGGAACCGATGGTTATTTTGACATCCTCAGCTGTCTTTTCTCCCAAGAGGATTTTAAATTCATCTCTGGCGTATTTTACTATGTCGGCATTGAGCCTGTCCCCCGCTATTCTCATATTTTTTGAAGCGACGACGCCACCCAAAGAAATGACCGCTATGTCCGTCGTCCCTCCTCCTATATCAACAATCATATTCCCCACCGGATCCTGAACGGGAAGACGAGAACCAATCGCGGCGGACATAGGCTCTTCAACAATATAAACCTCGCGCGCTCCGGCATTTTTCGCGGCATCCCGCACGGCGCGAATTTCAACATTGGTTATTCCCGACGGAACTCCCACCACGACTCTCGGTCTGGCAAAAAATTTGAACCTGTCTTTATGCACCTTTTTAATGAAATAAGAGAGCATTTCTTCCGTTATCTCAAAATCGGAAATAACGCCGTCAACAAGCGGTCTAATTGCCGTAATGTGTCCCGGAGTTCTGCCTACCATTCGCTTCGCTTCGCTTCCCACCGCCACCAATCTTCCCGTTTTTTGATTGATTGCCACGACTGAAGGCTCGTTGATTACAATTCCGTGCCCGCGAACATAAACGAGTGTGTTTGCCGTTCCCAGGTCAATTCCTATATCATTTGAAAATAGATTATAAAATTTATTTAACATGATTTAATAAGTCTTCTTCATTTATCATTTTCACTTCTCCCGTTTTTCTGTTTTTCAATTCCAATTTTCCGGATGCGGACGTTTTCGCGCTTACGACCACCCTCCACGGGATACCTATCAAATCCGAGTCGGCGAATTTCTCTCCAGCACTCGCATCCTTCCTCTCATCATACAATACCTCTATTCCCGCCTTTTGTAAACCGGCATAAACGCTATCGGCATGGCTTGCGATTTCCGAACTTTCTCCCAATCTCAACAAATGGACCCTGAACGGGGCAACCGATTCAGGCCAGATAATTCCTTTCTCATCGGAAAAGATTTCCACTATCGCGCCCATTAATCTTGAAACCCCCAATCCGTAACAGCCCATGATAACTGGATGTTTCTCCCCGTTTTCGTCGGCGTAATAAAGATTAAACGCGTCAGAAAATTTCGTTCCCAAACTGAATATGTTGCCGACTTCAATCGCCTTTTTCTCTTTTAACTCTTCTTTTTTCAGCCCGAGATCTTTAAGCGTTTTGTCGTCGTAAACTTCTTTGTTGACCGCGATTTTTTTATCTTCGGAAACATAAATAATATCCTCGCCCGTCTCGCATATCGTCTGAAATTCATGGGAATACTTGCTGAAACTTCCTCCCGATGCGAAGGTTATGTAAGTCACATCAGCCAAACCAACGGAAGCGAAAATTCTCTCATACGCCTCTTTTGCCTTTTTGTAAAAAGAATCATGCTCGTTTTCGTTTCTTGAAAACGAATACAGGTCTTTCATCAAAAATTCACGAGCGCGCATTATCCCCGATTTGGCGCGCGCCTCATTCCTGAATTTCACCTGGAATTGATAAGCGGAAAATGGGAGGTCTTTGTATGAGGAAACGAATTGCGACATTATCCGCGCTATCGGCTCTTCGTGAGTAAAAGCAAGACTGAGTTCGGCATTATTCTTGAGCTTTGTTTTAAACCAATTATCCACCACTCTGTCATCCCATCTGTTCGTTTTTTCCCATATTTCTTTCCCCTGAAGGGCGCTTAGAAACAATTCCTGTCCGCCGAGTTTGTTCATTTCTTCCCTTATGATGTTTTCAAGATTTCGTAAAACCCTAAGTCCGAGGGGCAGATATGAATAAACACCCGCCATCTCTTTATGAACAAAGCCGGCGCGAATAAGCAGTTTCGCGTTTTCCGCCACCTCGTCCTTCGGCGCCTCTTTTCGGGTTTTGGTGAATAGCTTGGATTGAAGCATAATATCCTTATGCTACCCCAAAACATTCCGTTAGTCAAAAAGATGAATTGTAACAACGGACACCCTCTCGGACGTTCTTCCAAGGGACATTGCCCTTTTATAATGAACACGGATAATCTCAGTAAAACAAAAGACGGTTTTTAAGACCGTCTTTTATGACAAAGCGCCGGAGAGGCACTTTG
>QIJB01000065.1 GCA_003231675.1 Candidatus Campbelliibacteriota bacterium
AGCGAAATCGAAAAACCCCGGCCCGTAGGGGAATCCCACTCCCTCCGCAAACAAAGACGCAGGCGCGAAGCGCTGAGGATATTGGCTTGCGAGTGGGAGTGGGATTCACCACAAGGGCACTTCTTGTTTTGTAAACAAAACAATGTCGCGAACCGAGCCGCCGCGAAGCCCGATTTTGAGGAACGAAAAATCGGAGGCGGCGAGTGGAGGTCAATGGAGTGAGGTTTTTGCGAGTCTGAAAGACGAAACAAAAACCCACGAGAGTGACCGAATCCCACTCCCTCCGCAAGTTGAAGCAGGTAAAAAGTTGCGAAAGCCACAGGCGTATATCTCTAAAATAGAAAGAGGTGAGCGTAATATTGACGTGTTAGAACTCGTAGAGTTTGCAAAAAAATACAAAAAGTCAATAGAGTATTTTGTACAACAACCATGATATAAGCTATAATTTAAAGATTATGAAAAAAGACACTTTAGAAAACAATGAGCCGGAGAAGAAAATTTAAGGTACGCAGTACCTTAAGAAACCCGTATTGGAGGAAACCAACATCCCTAATTCAATACAGGGACCCGTAAAAAACCCTAACAAACTCTTTCATTTCATGAAAGAGTTGAAAGATTCAGCGGTTCCCACTTTTGTTGGAGTTTTTCTTGATGATGACTATCTTTCTATTGGCAATCAGATACTTGGTCACATCAAGGCGAAAGATTTTAGCACAGGACTTCTGTTTCGATTTCACTACATCCTTGGTGGTAAACGCTTTGTTCTCATGACTAATCACACTAATGGTGACGCTACCCCAACTGAAGAAGATAGAAAACTTATATCAGATTTACAGATAAAAACTAAAGTGCTCGATGAGATTGAGTTTTTTGATTACGTCATCGTTGCAGGCGACCACTACTGGAGCATGAACGTACAAAATGGCACTGCGTGTCATTGCGGGCAGCAACACTATTGGTCGGAGGAATAGTTACAAGATGCATTTATGTCTCTGGCACTAATGAAGATAATTTATCCACAGTCACTATCAATATTTTATCATTCTTTAATATTGAAATATTCTGAACTTTTAACTTCTCCTCATTTTTATTTTATAAAGATTTCATTTACATCGTGTTATTATTAATAATAATCGCGAAGGTCGTTTATTAAATGATATTAACAATTTAATCAAATCATTAAATATGATAAATAGACGAACAAAATCTTTAGCAATAGGTGGAACACTACTTCTTAGTGTTGTCGTTTTTGTAGGAGTGGCTGGTGCTGTAGGTTTTGGCCCGACACTTGATGACCTGAGAAATAATGTGCGAGAATTGATAATGAACGAGGTACCCCCAGTCTCTGAAGGAGGAGGTTTTAATGCGTCTGCAACCTCAACCAGTCAGGCGGAGCTTGCAAGGACACGTCAACAAGAGCAAAAAGCAAAGGTCGAGAGCATCGTTTCTAAGGCAACCAGTTATGAAGAAGAGAAGATTACGAACCAGTTTGGAAAAATTGACGAGTATTTAACCATCAACAATACATTTAGGGATGTATCTTTCTGTGACGATAAGGTACTCAAGTCACGTCAAATAGTTATTGACGGAGTAGATGTAGTACAACGAATTGCATATTTAGCATCAAACAAATTGACAGAGAAAAACTTTGACGGCAGTACATTTGGACAAGGTATATGCAATAGTATTCCTGGCAATGTAGTTCACACGAGAGGTGTTTTAGAAACTCGTGATGTGACTGTTGTTGATGGTATGGATGACGGTAGTACTGTAATTACAGGAAAGACATATATTGTATTTCTTTCGGCAATGCAATTTGCTATTAGTCCTTCAATGAACGAGATCTTTTCTGTTGGTGGCTATGCTGGAGCATTGACTAAGATAGGTAACCTTAAATAATATTATGACAAAATTCAAATCTAATATATTAGAGACTACCTCTATCGCACTACTATCACTTTTGGTCTTTGCTTCACCCTTAGTCGCTAGTGCCGCTGTAGATTCTCGCAAACATGGAGCATTTCCTATAGGAATGGATACGTGGTATGGCAGTGTTTTCAACACAAGTGCACAACACGATGAAAAACTCAAACTTGGAGGATGGGGCGATGAATATGATGCGTTGACTCGTTTTGACTTGAGTGGTCTACCTCTTGACGCAACTCAAGCAATTCTATGGTTGTACCACTATGGTACTGAAAATCCAACTAACATTAACTGGTACAGGAATACCGAACAATGGCACAGTGGGTCAGTTGGATGGAGTAATCGCCCGGCGAGTTCTTATGTTGGAACTACTGGCGCTCCAAGTGGCACAGGATGGTATGGTATTGATATCACTTCTTTCTACGATTCATGGCGTGCTGGAAATCCATCTAACGAGAATTTCGGTTTCTCGCTTAAGCCTGCCGGAACTAACAACCAATTTGAAATTTTTGCTTCATCAGGAAATTCAAATAGCGCAATCTGGCCTCAGATAGATGTGTATTATACAACCAGCCCGACTGACAATATCCCAAAGCTTAAGTGGCTTATTTCTACACCTTCGTATGCCAATCGTACAGTAAACCATTCTTTTGGAGCTAATTGGGCGGCGAATGTATATTGTGGTGGTCTTATCAAAAAACACAATGGTACTGACTTTACCGCTAGTGCAGGAACGGCTGTATATGCAGGTGAAGATGGTATTGTAAAAGAAATAATAAACGACAGCCCATGGGCTTACAATATTGTGATGGAACACACCAGTCCGACTGGTGGTAAGTATACGACGGTATATTGGCATGTAAACCCTAGTGCTGATGCTTTTGCTTCTAACTCAGGCGGTTTTATTCCAAAAGGTTCGCAGATTGCAACAGTTGCCGACTTGGGAAGCAATACACACATCCATATAGGTACGGGAATGACAGCTTACAGTTCTCCTGATTCTGGTTCAGGTGCTTCACCTCAAACAAATTGTGGTGGGTACCTCGCTTTCCCTGCAAGCTTTGTTGATCCGAATGATACGAGCAATATAATATATCACTAGGAAATAAGTAATCCGTAATTAAAAATACCTCGATTTTCATCAAGGTATTTTTAATATAAAGATTGAGGTAGCACCCAGTTCGCGAGTCACGGAGAAACAGTGGGCGGTATTGCGTAAGCAATAAACTTGTTAGCGAACTGTTTTGGAGTGATGAAGCGAACACGAAAAAACTAAAAATTGGCTTTGCTCTTTTTTCCTTTTTTTCTGCCCCCCAATTATTTTTTTAAAGGGGAAAGTCCATTTTTGTTTTTTCGGACGCTGGAGCGTTAGCGGAGGCGTGGGGTGCGGAGCATTACCATGAAGTCCAATGCGTACGTTAGAGATTAGCATTTCCACGCGCTCGGCGCGTGCGAGTTATCAATCGCTCCGCGATTGTTTCTCAAAAAAGGTTCGCGCAAAGGTTACAATCTCACCGCAACGAACAAAGAGAGTGAAGGAGGGAAGAAAGCCAACTGCTTGGCTTTCGTGTGGGATTCGAAGGGTTTTGAGATATTGAGCAAAGCCGTAGGGGAATCCCACTCCCTCCGCAAACAAAGACGCAGGCGCGAAGCGCTGAGGATATTGGCTTGCGGTACTTTTTGGTTGATAAGAATATTTTTAGCTTTTAGTATTCTTTAATGTTCAGAACGCTTTCCAAATAAACGTTCGTTGCTTTTTCCCAGCTTCTCATCATTTTTAAGAACTGTTTTTTCGTCTTTTACACAAAAAGTCTGTGGATTTCTTTTTGAAGATTTTTGAGAGCATAGTCTTCAGTTGCATATGCCTCAAACGTTTACTTTTTTGGACACAGATGGATTTTTAATGGAACTTTTCGTTGGAATTACTTCAATAACTCCTTTCTTTTTATAAAACATAACGCGGTATTCGCGATCATTATTACCAAGTATAATTATATCGTCTCGGGATTCGCTTATAAAATTTTTCGCATATACCGGATAGCATATTGATAATATGAAGTTATCAATATTTGGAAACTTTCCTTTTAAGAAAGATGCGATAGTGGAAAAACTTACTTTCTCACGACTTTTTGGATGTAAAAAACCACGCCCCCCATCTTCGTTGTAGTGTAAGGTAACAAATAAAACTTGATTTTCTGTTTTTGATCCAAGCAAAAAATATTTTCCTTCAAGCTCTTCGGCATTTCTAAAAATATATTTATACCCAAATCTTGTAAGTTGAGCATTCCATTCAATGCCCAAAGAATTAATTTCTTCAAAATTAGGAATTTTTATATTTGGCAAGCGTTCTGCGCGCTCAACTCTATTTTTTTCAAACATATAACAATTGTAACATATGGATACTGTTTTCCAATTGTTAGAATTCAGAAATACTCCACGCTTGTCTATCTTCCGAATCAGTAAACTTGCGAGCGTAATTGAAAGGAAATGGTTTTGGTCGAGTGGACGGCTGAGTCCCGCTAAAAGCGGGATGGGTTGTGTCCCGCGGCGCTTATGAGTGTTAAAGCCCGCAGGACGAATAAACGAATTGGCGACCGTCAGGACGAATCCCACTCCCTCCGCTTGCCGGACCGTTGCCGTTTAATTTGCGCAATATAAATGTCACCTCATAAGGTTAACTGTACAATGTCTTGATTTGTCTCGGGAGGGGTTTATACTGAAATCATGGATCGTATAACCAAATATCAAAGGAAGGTTTACGGGGTTCTCAATGAACAAAATTTTATTATCGGAAACGCCGAAAAAAAAGTTATTCAAAAGCGCACGTCTAATGGACGGCGTTATTTTTTTATGGTCGCCAAGCGCGTTGAAAACAACAAGACGATTGAGCGCTTCGTAAAAATTCCAGAGAACAATACCAAAAAATTACTCTTGCCATTTCAACGGCAGATAGAAATTGCGCAATATTTAAAAAAGCATAAAATCATACGCACAAGAGGGGTCGTAGCATCAAATTACAACCCCAAAAAAGGCACACCGTTTGTGATAATGGAAACATTCCCAACATATCAATCAAATATTGGATTTATTGAAGGAAATAAAGGTGTGGAACTGTTAAATGTCCAAGAAGCCCAAAAAACAATAGACCAACTTCATAAATTTCATTCAATTTCAATCAAATCTCTTCCGATGCGTCTTAAAAAGGTCTTAAAAATTTACCCGGGCGACTATAAAAGTTTTAGACGTGAAGTTTTTCGATGCCTTAATAAAAAAGTAAATCCGTTAGACAAAAAAGGAGGGGGGGAACCATTTCATAAAGTATTGGAACGCCGACTTAAAGTTTCTGAAGTAAAACAAAAGGTTAAAGAGTTGCTAACTGAGTTTGAACCAATTATTGAGTCAAAATCCAACCGCATTTCTTCAATGGTCCACGGCGATATGGCCCCAAACAACCTTTATATCTTTAACTCCGGAGATGTTGAATTATTAGACCTGGAATGGGTGGGTGTATCCGGAAATAAGGCGATAGCGATGGTTTTGGATTTTGGCAACTTACGGGCGCGGTCATGGAGCAATACGAAGTTTAGAAATGCGCTCGATGACGCGCTTATTAAGACATATGGCGCAAAAGGGCAAGAGGAAATGGGCAGAGCGATTGTAAAATTAAGTATTTTGCGCTCTCATATCCAGTTGGCTGGTTTTCTTGAAAACTACGAGCGAATAAAACAGAACAAGGCGGTAGAAACGCGCCGGAGAAAATCAACAGAGCGCGATATTATTAAAATATTTAAATAATTCCAAGATGAGAAAAAAGTTGAGCAAATTTGTAAAACTAAAATCTCGGCCGCCCAAAAAGCAACGGCTGTTCCATAGCGAGATTATTGAAAAAACAATCGCCGATGTATCTGTAAAAATACATGACGTTGATTTGCGAAGAATGTTTGAGCAATGTCTGCCGAATACGCTTGACACTACCACCAAATACCGCGAAAACAAAAGGGGTGAGCCTGATACCTTCATCGCTACGGGAGATATTCCCGCCATGTGGCTAAGGGATTCAACAAACCAAGTATGGCCGTATCTGAGATTTGTTAACCGGGAAGAGAAATTGAAAAAACTTTTTCTCGGCCTTATCCACCGCCAAACGCAATATGTTCTCATTGATCCATATGCCAATGCGTTTGTAAATACTTTATTGAAACGGCTGCCACGCAATCCATGGTGGCCAAAAGGCAAGACATGGAAAAAAGGTGTTTGGGAACGCAAATACGAACTTGATAGTTTGTGCGCGTTCTTTCGTCTTTCGGCCAGGTATTGGGAAACAACAAAAGATGTTTCTCCATTTAATAAGCGATGGATAAAAGCGGTTAGCACCGCGATTAAAGTAATCAAAACCGAACAGGAAGCGTTGTCCAAGGAAACTCTGAAAACATCCTTTAGGTTCGTTGCGCCAAACGGACATCCATTCCCGTCGGTGCGCGTTCAAGGATATGGATATCCGGGGAAAAATGTCGGCTTGAGCCGAAGCGTATTTCGGCCATCAGACGACGAAACAATATTCCCATATCATATTCCCGCAAATGCGATGGCTGTCACAAATTTGCGGGGCATCTCAAAAATTTTAAAGAAAATTTCACAACAAACGCTGGCGAATGATTGCAATACCCTCGCGAGAGAAATCAAGGAAGGGATTAAAAAATACGGTATTGTTGAGAACGAATCATCGGGAAAAATTTTCGCCTACGAAGTTGACGGGTTCGGCTCGCGCTGTCTCATGGATGACCCAAATGTGCCAAGCTTGTTGAGCTTGCCGTATATTGGATATTGTTCGGCAAATGATCCAGTCTACATTGCGACGCGAAAATTTATTCTTAGCGCCGCAAACCCTTTTTATGCTCAAGGAAAAGTGTCTAAGGGACTCACCAGCCCTCATGCGGGAACTTTTAATCAATTCTGGCCCATGGCGACCATTATGCAAGCGATGACGACGGAAAACGGGGCTGAAATTGCCTCTTGTCTTTCTATGTTAAAACAAAGCCATGCCAATACTTACTTCATGCACGAGAGCGTTAACGTTGATAACCCGAAGAAATTCACCGGACCGTGGTTTGGATGGGCGAATTCATTGTTTGGCGAGTTAATTCTTAATATTGCCGAACGAAATCCCAAAATTCTTGAGAAAATATTTTACAATGGATCAGCAAAAGGGTTTGAAAAAAACCGAAAAACGACCGGTAAATTACTGGTGTCATTATACCGGTCGTTTGGATAATCTGACGGATAAACTGTAATTAATTTATCGTTATATCAATGTAGTGTGTTCGGCTTTTGTTGATTATGTAGCTAATTTGGGAATCCACCAGTGTGAATACCGCCCCGCCGTTTTCCCCACCTTTGGAAACTTTAATAATTTTTGCAATCCAACCGACTGTTGGCGAGTCATCTCTTTGAAAATTTGAATCAACATTATTGATTTCCACTATTCCGTTAGAATCGGTTTTCAGAGATTGCAAAAGCGGTTGACTCCAGTCCTTGATAAAAATAGCGTTTTTTCTTGCCCCAAACACTTTAACCGTCGCATTCCGGACAGGGTTTCCCGAAGCGTCTTTTACTCTGACAATCGCCTTGGGCGCATGCATTTTTGCAATATCTTTATAGGAATATTGATGGTTGGCATTTAAATTGATTAACGCCGCATTAAACTCAGAAAATTTATGGAGAAAATTTCCCGCCCAATCTACCATTGGATCGCGCGGGTATAAATTATTGAAATTATACCTTCCCAATTTCGGTGGCATATTCGTTTGATCCGCAAAGTTATAGAAATACCACTCGCCGAATGAAAGTCCCAAGGTGTGTCCAAGTTCATGCGCCGCGAATCTTATGTTTTTATTATAAACTTCCCCCTCATAATCTGCCGTCGGGTTGGGTATCTGTTTTTTAATCAATCGGTCAAGCGAAGATTTACTCAATAATATATTGAAGATTCCGTAACTGGTGCCCATCACGGCGTAAAATTGCTGTCCGTTTATGATTGGACCCACAAGCGCGTTGTTTTTTAAATTATCAGAGACCACTTTGGGAATGTTTTTCCCGTCATACACATAGTAGAAGAAGGTTGTTCCTCCATAAGCGCCGTTGCTCACGTAATAACTCTTATTATTGATTACGGTTGCATATTCACTTGTCGGATATGTTAAAAATTTTGATATTCTATACTGTTTTCGGGTGTTTTGAGATAAAACCTTATTGACATAATCAATCACTTCTTGGGCTCGCTGCCGCCAATCAGGGTTAAGAACCGCATATCCCTTGTTTACGGCAAATACAATATTTTCAGTTAATTCGTTGCTCGGAATGGGCTTGAAAGTATACTCACTTAAACATGTTGGACCGGGGGTTACCGATAACGCTTTAAAATTCTTCTGTGTCGCAGGCAACCTCGCTTCCTTGATAATTTTTTCTTGCCCAACCTCCGGAAGTGGCGCGGATGCCTTTTTGTTTGAGATATCTGAATCTTCCGCCGTTGATTGGGAACCCCACGCCTTTCAGCGCCTTTTTGTGATTTTGCCATAACACTTTGATTTTACTTGATTTCGACCAAAGTGTTGCAATTATTTCTTGAACTTAGGGAGTCATACGAGTATCAATTAAGACATTATCCTGAAACTCAAATTTTGTCTGCTTTAGTAGTTTTGATTCCGACTTTTCTCATCCAACTATTTTTAAGTTCCATTATTATATTTAAGTCCACTTTCTCTAATTTAGTATTCGTAAGTAAGGTAGTGCTTACAAACATTTCTTCTAGTTCCTTCAGAGAAATCTTGGAAGCGGTTGAATTTGGGAGTTTACGAAAAACATAAAACGCTGCATCAAAGCCGTCCTCTGATTTCCAAACTCGTTCATATTTTGATTTTTTATTATAAAGAACAACCATAACAATAAAACATAAAACGCTGAAAAATATCATAGCAAATAAAAAATTTAAAAATGTATCTAACGTAAAAATCTCATAGATATTTCCACTCTCCTGATATCTTAACCACGACAGTACTCCATACAAAAGAATAGCTAAAAAAGAGATAGCGCCAAAAAGCTCTTTCTTTGCGATAACCATATTTAAGTTTACGATATTAAAATAGGAAAGTGGTGCTAACGCTATAATTGCCCAATAAGGACTCATGTCTCTACTAACCAACAAGACTATACTAACAAGGAAAGTAACCCCAAAAATAATGTTAATCCACCAGTAATGTTTTCTTAATATGGAGTGTATTTTCATAATTCTATAAAAGTTAATATAATATGTTGCTACATTCAAGTTTCTAACGCAACACCTGTTTTCTGATAGAATACTTCATAAGGGGTCAAACCGCAATGTCGCTTTCTCGGACGAGTG
>QIJB01000016.1 GCA_003231675.1 Candidatus Campbelliibacteriota bacterium
CGGGTGTTTCCCGCCCGAACATTGAAACCAAAGCCTTGAGTTTTCCTCTCTCTTCGTCTATCTCACTGACCTTTCCTTCGAAATCTTTGAAGGCTCCCTCACTGATGCGGACAGTATCGCCAATTTTGATGTCCACCTTAAACTTCGGTTCCGTAACGCCCATCCTTTCAAAGAGCCTGTCTATTTCTTCCTTCGCCAAGGGAACTGGGGTTGTCCCGGACCCGACAAACCCGGCGACTCTTGGAGTGTTTCTTACCACATACCAACTCACATCCGTCACAATCATATCAACCAACACATAGCCGGGATAAATTTTATCTTCCACCACCACGCGTTTTCCTCCTTTAATTTGAATTTTTTTTTCTCGCGGAACGATGACATTAAAAATTTTGTCATCCATCCCAAGGGATTCTATTCTCTGTTTCAAATTACGCACAACGGCGTCCTCATATCCCGAATAGGTGTGAATAGCGTACCAGTTTCTTCCAATTTCTTCTTTTTGTTTTGAACGAAAGTTTTGAGCAAATAACTGAAAATCATATCAAAGAAAGACAAGAATAAAGCCACGGCGATTGAAATGCCGATAACAAGCAAGGTAAAATTTATTATCTGCTTTTGAGAAGGCCAGTTGACATTTTTCAACTCAACTCTTGTCCCTTTAATATAATCCTTTAACTTGTTATACATATTTCTCTTAAAAAAGCCCCTTTCGGGTCTTTTTATTACTTATTATTCTATTTTATTTTATCTCATATGTCAAGTTCACAGTAACGGAAACTTTGTTTTCGCCCATTGGAACCTCGGGGGACGGCAACATTTCAGAGCCTCCTGAGCTCGACGCGAAATTAATCCCTCTAAACCTCGGCAACCCCTGCCATGACTCCGAAAAAGATGTCAAGCGAACCAAATCCACTCCCAAATCCTCCGCCAAATTTTTCGCCTTTTTTTTCGCTTTGGCGATTGCCTTGCTCCGCGCTTCGTTTTTTGCTGTATCTTCATTCTCTATCGCGTAAGAAACGGAACC
Source organism: Candidatus Campbelliibacteriota bacterium (assembly GCA_003231675.1). Taxonomy (GTDB): domain Bacteria; phylum Patescibacteriota; class Minisyncoccia; order UBA9983; family UBA9983; genus SZUA-82. The sequence goes on from QIJB01000016.1 coordinate 1,025, forward strand.
GATTGTGTTCACTCCCCTTTTCGCCAATCCAGTCAGAATTTTTCCAACACTGCCAAGGTCTCTGATTTTTACCTCAAGAGTCTGCTTTGCTTCATACCCCTTGAAAACTCTCCCTTGATCCTTAATGTAATCGTAGCGGGGTCTGATGTTATAGGAGGTGGTTTTTATATCCTTCTCGGCAAGCCCGGAAGTTTTTAAAAAATCAATGGCGGCATTCATAACTTTTGCCACTTTTGTTTGAGCCGAAATGGCTGTTTTCTCGTCTTTGACGGATGAAAGAATAATTTTAGCGATATCGGGCGACTTGAAAACTTCGCCGGAGGCGCTCACTGAAAGAGTGTTTTTGATGGCTGAGTTTAATCCTATGTATTTCGCCCCCTTCATCTCGGTGTAAGTCTTTGTGGCGACAAGAACAATAAGAACGACTAAAAAAGCAGTTGCCAAAGAAAAAATTATTTTTTTAAATGGAATTTTATCAATCATTTCCTTATTACTATTATACAATAAAAGAAAATGAGAATCAAAAAAGACTCGGGGAGTTTTCCGAGTCTTTACTTCTTGTTATTTTTTTTCTTTTTTTTGTTTTTCGCAAGCGGAGCTCAGCTCCGCTAGAAGCCTTGCGGCAAGGCTTCTGTATTCCGGTGTCCCAGCCGGAATATTACCGAAAATCAACGAGTTGAGGGGAATTTCCATTCCCCTCTCCCTGTTCATCCAGGAGAGGGAACCTACCCCCTCAATTATTTTAATCTTTTTCCCTTTTGTCCCCAACGATTTGAAATCGTCGGGACGAAAGGGTGATTCCACCCTGATTTTCCCAGCCCCCAGGCCGTCGCGGGACAGGAATACATATGTCCCCTCGCGACCCTTAAAAAGAAGACTGAGAACGACGCCCGGGAATCGGACGAAATCCTCAACCTCCTCTTTTATCATTTCCTTATACTCTTTTTTTATCTCCTCTTTTTCCTCTTTGGACATTCCCATTGAATGCCCTCCTTTTAAAACAGAATTTAAATTTTTGAGCCGGAAACCGGCCCGTTTTTTTATATAAAATTTTAAAGTGCTCAATGTCATGTCATTATAGTATAAAAAAAATAATTGTCAAGACAATTATTTTTTTTATACTATAATTTCAATATCCTATTTCCTTCTTTCGGCGATGGTCTGGGTTATGTTGGCGGGAACAACGGCGTAATGGTTAAACTCCATCGTATAAGTGCCTCTGCCTTCCGTCATTGACCTCAACATCGTAACATAGCCAAACATCTCGGAAAGCGGGACTTTGGCGTTTATCACCCGTAAATCTCCGCGTTCTCCCATTTCCTCAATCTGACCTCTCTTAGAACTCAGATTTCCGGTGATATCGCCCAAAAACTGCTCTGGAACGATAACCTCCACTTTCATAATAGGTTCAAGGATGACCGGTTCTGCCCTTTTGGCGGCGTCCTGAAACGCCATTGAACCGGCGATTTTAAAAGCGGCCTCGGAAGAGTCAACTTCATGGTAGGAACCGTCGTAAAGCTCAACAGAAAGGTCCACCATCGGAAAACCGGCGACAACGCCTCTTTGCATGGCTTCCTTAACCCCTTTTTCAACAGCAGAGATAAATTCCGAGGGAATAATTCCTCCCTTGATTGAATTGATGAACTCAAACTCTTCTCCCCTTTCTCGCGGTTTGACCCTTAATTTAACATGACCGTATTGCCCGCGACCTCCTGATTGGCGAATATACTTTCCTTCCGCGCTGGCATCGGCGGTAATCGTTTCTTTGTAGGCAACCTGAGGTTTGCCGATGTTCGCTTCAACCTTGAATTCCCGTTTCATCCGGTCAACCAAAACATCTAAATGCAATTCTCCCATTCCTGAAATAATCGTTTCCAGTGTCTCCGGATCGGATTCAATTCTGAAGGTTGGGTCCTCGTCGGAAAGGCGATGCAAGGCAATGCCCATTTTTTCCTGGTCGGCTTTTGTCTTAGGTTCAATTCGCAAGGAAACAACCGGTTCGGGAAATTCTATCTTTTCCAGAAGAACGGGGCGGTCAAGAGCGCAAAGGGTGTCTCCCGTGCGCGTATCCTTAAGACCGACAATAGCGGCGATTTCTCCGGCGTAAACCTCTTTAATTTCTTCCCTGTCATTGGCGTGCATCCTTAAAATTCTTCCGACTCTTTCCTTTTTTTCATTGCTCGCATTCAAAACGTAAGAACCGGCCTCCAGCGTTCCTGAATAAACGCGAAAATATGTCAATTGACCGACAAAAGGGTCTGTCTGAAGTTTGAAGGCAATAGCGGTGAAAGGCTCTTCATCGCTCGCCTCAATTTTAATTTCGGCGTCCGTTTCCGGATCATGACCTATAGTCGGGGAAACCTCCACAGGATTGGGCAAATCAATAACCGCGTCAAGAACCAACTGAACGCCCTTATTCTTTAATGCCGAACCGCAAAAAACGGGGACCAATTCATAGGCGATGGTTGCCTTCCTCAAGACTCTCTTTAAATCGTCAATGGAAATTTCTTTGCCCTCAAGGTAATCATCCATCAATTTGTCATCTTGCTCCACGATTTTTTCCACCAGAACTTTACGGAGCCTTTCCGCCTCTTCTTTCATATTCTCCGGGATTTCCTCCTGTTTGACTTCCTCCCCGAGTTTCCCTTCAAATCTGTAAGCTTTTTGGATTAACAAATCAACAACGCCGTCATGCTCGCCTTCAAGCCCTATCGGTATCTGCATTCTCACGGCATTCGGAGTGAGTCTGTCCAAAATTGACGCAAAACTCTTCTCAAAGTTGGCGCCCATCCTGTCCAGTTTATTTATGAAACAAACCCTTGGAATCTTGTATTTGTCCGCTTGTCGCCAAACCGTTTCCGACTGAGGCTCCACCCCGGCAACGCCGTCAAAAACCACCACAGCCCCGTCTAAGACACGCAGAGAACGCTCAACCTCAACGGTAAAATCAACGTGCCCCGGAGTGTCAATAATGTTTATGCGATGTTCAAATTCTTTCTCGCCTTTTTTATAAGTCGGGGTCCAAAAACAGGTGGTCGCGGCGGAGGTTATGGTTATTCCTCTCTCCCGTTCCTGCTCCATCCAATCCATAGTGGCCGCGCCCTCATGAACTTCTCCTATCTTATGGGAAACGCCCGTATAAAAAAGCACCCGTTCCGTCACGGTCGTCTTTCCCGCGTCTATGTGGGCGACAATACCGATGTCACGAATTTTCTCCAATGGATATTTTCTCATAATATTTTAAATTTTTTTGACGAAAACAAACTAAAAGAATCGCGAGTATCGGAAACGAAGGCGGGCGATTCTTAAAATCTAATCTTCAAGACCTTTATTTTAATTATTACCAACTGAAATGGGCGAATGCCATATTTGCTTCCGCCATTTTCTGCACATTTTCTTTCTTTTTGACGGCCGTTCCTTCATTCTTGGATGCGGCAATCAACTCTTCGGAAAGACGACTTACCATATCCGATCCTTTCTTGGCTCGGGCGGCCTGCAATATCCATCTCGTTGCCAAAGCGAATTTTCTTTCCGGTCTTACCTCTCTCGGAACCTGATAATTGGCTCCTCCAATTCTCCTGGAGCGAACTTCCATGCGGGGAGAAGCGTTTTTAATCGCATCCTCAAAGACATCAATGGCATTTTCCGCCTTGGTCGCTTCTTTGATATTTTTCAGCGTGCTGTAAACTATTTTTTTGGCGATTGATTTCTTTCCGTCTTTCATTACGTGATTGATGAATTTCTCAATCTCAACCGAACCATAGATTGAATCCGGTTTTACGGTTATTTTATTTTTTATTTTCTTTCTCATTGATTTTTAAAACTTGTTGATTTAAATTAGCGTTCTATTTTGATTTTTTCGCCCCATATTTGCTTCTCTTTTGTTTGCGTCCTTCAACTCCCGCCGTGTCCAACACACCGCGGACAATATGATAACGCACCCCGGGAAGATCTTTTACTCTTCCACCCCTGAGCAAAACAACGGAATGCTCCTGAAGGTTATGCCCTTCACCCGGAATATAAGCCGTAACCTCAAAACCGTTCGTAAGGCGCACCCTCGCGACTTTTCTCAAGGCGGAGTTCGGTTTCTTCGGCGTCTGCGTAAGAACCTTGACACAGACCCCTCTCTTAAATGGAGAAGGATAAAAAACCGGCTTGTTTCTCTTGCTGTTGAAGCCACGCTGAAGCGCCACCGCCTTTGATTTTTTCTTGGCCTTTTTTCTTGGCCTTTTCACTAATTGATTAATTGTCGGCATAATAAAATTGCAACCGATATTGCAATATCAATACTCTATCAGAAACAAAAAATAAGGTCAACCCCGCGGACGGATACCAATCAGACTCAAAAAAGGAAAATAAAACATACTCAAAAAATTCGCCAAGATTCAAATGTCCGCAATCCGTGGACCTCCCCATTCCCCGAAGATTTTTCTCTTTGAAAAGACGGGTGTCTTTAGTGGAATGAGCGGAGGATTTTACCAAATCGTTATTAAAAAGATACACCCGTCAGTAATCTGAAAATCAGCGTGATAAGAGGAAAAATCAGCTCAAGAAAGAAAAAGATAAAAATAAGAATGATAAAAAAACCGTAGCGTTCAAGGAATTCTTCAATATGTCTCCATTGATACGGAAAAAAGGCGAAAAGAACTTTTGAACCGTCTAGCGGAGGAATCGGAACAAGGTTAAAGATGGCAAGGATGATATTGATAAAAACAATCATAACGGAAATCTTCATAAAAGGAGTGGACATGAAGCCGTAAAAAGAGCCTAGGCGTATAAGAATCCCGAAAAAAATCGCGACAATGAAATTAGCCACCGGACCGGCGGCGCCGACCAAAGCCGGACCCCATTTTTGATTTTTTAGATTATAAGGGTTATAAGGCACCGGTTTCGCCCATCCGAAAATAATCCCGCCCAATAGATAGCTTGCCACAGGAACCACAAAAGAACCGAAAAAATCAAGATGTTTAACGGGATTCAAAGTGAGTCGCCCGGCATACTTGGCGGTCGGGTCCCCCAAGGCGTTTGCCATATATCCGTGAGAAACCTCGTGGATAACCACGGACATTACCAAGACGGCTATGGCGAAAATGAAATCAACTTCTTGCATAATTATTTTTTTTAGGATAACATATATTCCATGGCAAAGGAATGTTTTATATGTAAAAAAGGAACCATAATGGCGGGAGGATACAGCAATCGGATAAGAGCCGAGAAATTCAATCCCACCGGAAAGAAACGCAAATACCCAAATCTGCAATGGGCGACTTTTACCGACGGCAAAAGAGCCAAGATTTGCGCGTCCTGCCTTAAAAAAGGGAAACACTTAAACCTAACGACTAAAAAACAATAAATCATGGAACAATTTTTCGCTCAACACCATTGGTTAATAGGCGCCTCATGGCTGCTCATGTTGGCGTGGCTTTTACCATGGAAAGGGGTCGCCCTATGGAAATCGGCGCGCAATCATCATTTAAAATGGTTTATCGCCATTTTGATTTTGAACACATTCGCGATTCTTGATATTTTCTACATATTTGCCATAGCGAGGAGAGCGGAAAAAAGAAAACTCCTTGAAGAAAACTTAAACGAATAAAGTTTAAAATTCATCCGCAAAAAAGCGCCGAATCTCCTTTGAGGAAAGCTTCTTTCCTTGGCAAAAAAGATTGATAATTTAAAAAATAACAGAGGGACAGCTTGAGCCCAAGGCTCATCGCCTTCGGACCGAGAGTGGCCGAAGGCGACGGTCTTGCCCGCCAAAGGCGGGTCCCTGCCTACCGGACAGGCAGGCGCCTTTGGCGGAAAAACCTTACCAAGCGACATTAACAAATAACGGAGGGATGGCTGAGTGGCCGAAGGCGACGGTCTTGTTGGCGGAAAAACAAAACCATAATGGCATGCATTTATATTTTATTAAGCGGAACCACAAAAAAATTTTATGTTGGGTCAAGCAGAGAAAATAACGCCGGAAGCAGATTGAAATCGCATAATTCCGGAAAAACGCGTTCAACCAAATGTGGTCGCCCGTGGTTAGTTGTTTACGAAGAACGATATGAAAACTACAGAGACGCGCGCAAAAGGGAATTTTTCCTGAAGTCAGGGGTCGGAAGAAAATGGATAAAAGAAAATTTTGACAATTTAAAATAGTTCACGGAGGGATGGCTGAGTGGCCGAAGGCGACGGTCTTGAAAACCGTTAGGGGCGTAAGCTCCTCGTGGGTTCGAATCCCACTCCCTCCGCA
>QIJB01000080.1 GCA_003231675.1 Candidatus Campbelliibacteriota bacterium
GGAGGATGAGGCGCTGAAAATTCTGGAAATGATAAAAGAACTGCCGAATGAAAACCATTGATTTCAAAATAAGCCCTCCGAAAAACATCTCTATTTTGGCGCTCGGTCCGGAATCGGCGGGCAATTTTTCCGTTTACGACAAGGGTAAAATTTTTCTGTCCGGCGATTTCGGCGACCTGCTTGAAGAAAAAAACTTCGCGAAATTCAAAAAAGAGGTTTTGGGGTTTTTGCGGAAAAATAAAATAAAGCCGAAAGCGATTTTGACCGACCTGCACCCTCTTTACAAAACAACGGTTTGGGGAGAAGAACTCGCCGAAAAATTCTCCGCCCAACATATCAAGATCCAACACCACCTCGCGCACATTTTCTCCGCAATCGGAGAAAAAGAGCCGTCAGCCGTCAGCCGTCAGCCGTCAGCTTCGCTTGGAAGCAAGACATCCAAGCGCGTCGGAATAGCTTGCGACGGAACCGGTTACGGGTTGGACGGAAAAATCTGGGGTGGAGAGTGCTTTGAACTGTCGGCTGTCGGCTATCAGCTATCGGCTGAAAGAATCGGTCATCTGGAAAATCAAGTCTTGATTGGCGGGGATTTGGCGATTAAAGAGCCGGCGAGAATGTTAATCTCTGTTTTAGCTAAATTTTTGGGAAAAGGCGATGTTTATAAATTCGTCAAAAAACATTACACCCGCAACCAGTTTGAACTGCTTTACAACCAAATGAAACAGGGTTTTAATTGCCAAGAAACTTCAAGCACCGGCAGGGTTTTGGACGCCGTTTCCGTTCTGCTCGGTTTCTCGGGCAACGAGCGGAAATACAAACACGAGCCGATTGACCTGCTGGAAAAAAACTCCGCCAATCCGTACCGCGACCTGAAACCGAAAATAACCGAGATAACCCCAACCGCAAAAAACGCCCAAAAAGGACACAAAAATCTGCTATCGCCTAAAATCGTGTCCTTTTTTATTTTGGAAACCACTCCTCTTTTTGAATATCTGGTAAAAAATTTGAACAAAGACAAGCAACGCCTTGCCGCCACCGCCCAGCTTTATCTCGCCGAAGGGCTGTATCAAATAATTTCCGATTTTCAGTTTCCAGTTTCCAATAAAAATATGAACGGAAAATGCCCGATATTTTTCTCCGGCGGATTGGCGAACAATAAAATAATGTCCGATTTTTTCGCGTCCAAAGGCGCCATTATGAACAAAAAAATTCCGCGTGGCGACGCGGGACTGAGTTTCGGACAGATTGTTTATTATTTGTCAGCCAATCTTCATTGAACTTATACTTGCATACTTTTGCGTACTTGAGGTCGTTCATATATGTATCGCAAAACGGCATTTTGCTCAATACGCCATTTTACAAGCGCAAAATGAACCGCGCGGACAAATCCAACGAACAATATATAGCCAATAATACCGCCCAGTGTATTGAATATTATATCGTTTATATCAACGATACGGAATGTAAATCCGGCAGCAAGCGCTATTATTAATTGCAGCGCCTCAAGCATGGCGCTAAAAATCATACTGCGAATAATTGTCTGCTTCATGCGAAAACGCGAAATAAACGGCAACCCGAAGCCAAACGGAATGAATAATATCACATTCAATAAAGAGGTTTTTAGTGATTGATACGTGAGAGTAAGGATTGGAATAAAATTCATATTAGTCCAAACCGTTTGCCCGATTGCTTCACGCATATACTTGCTTAAATATATTGGAAATTGCGTATAGCGAACAGTTTCCACAAGATAAATATAAAAAAATGTAAGGAAAAATAAATATGTCCAAGTTTTCTTTTTCTTTACTCGCAAAAAAACAACAACGCCCGCATAAAGCGCCATGAAGATGAGTGCCGTCAATGAATCAAAGTCTATCGTCATATCCCATAGTTTAATATTCGCTTTCTTGACGCAAATTAAAAATAAAAACCTAATCAGCAAATCCGCGGGATTAGTTTGCCTTTGGGCATTTCTATCGGACGGAGGCCACCGAGGATGGTTTTTAAGTAGACTCCCCCTCCTGCGCTATCGCTTCGGCGGGCAGGTTTCCCTTTTGTCGCCTCCCCTATTATTTTCGCCTCCGGATTGAATTTTTTAAGAACCGTTAAAACCTTTTTGGCGTTTTTCGGCGAAACGGCGGCAATAAAACGCCCTTCCGACGCCAGTGAGAAAATATCAAGCCCGAGAAGTTCCGTGATGGCGATTGTTTCTTTTTTATACGGCAAAGTTTTTTCGTCCAAAACGACTTTCACTTTTGACTTTTCCGCCATTTCAACAAGATTCGCCGCCAGTCCTCCGCGCGTCGGGTCTTTGCAGGCGTTGAGATATTTTTTTGTTTTTTCAATTTCTTTATTGAGCGGCTTGGAATCGCTTTTCAGTTTCGTTTTGTAATTAAACCGGCTCGCCAAAAGCGCCACCGCGTGCTCGCCCAGATCACCGGAGGAAATAATCAAATCGCCCGGCTTTATTCCGTTGTTGGGGATTATGTCTTTCGCGATTCCCACCCCCGCGGTCGTAATTTCAATTTTGTCTATTTTCCCTTTTCCCGTCACCTTCGTATCGCCCGTGGCAATCGGCACGCCCGCCTCTTCGGACACTTTGCCTATTGAAGCGATGATTTTCATAAAATCGTCTTTTGGAAAACCCTCTTCAACGACGATACTCAGGGAAATGCCAATCGGTTTCGCTCCCATAACCGATAAATCGTTAATCGTCCCGCACATCGCGATTTTGCCGATGTCCCCTCCGGGGAAAAATATCGGATCAACGATAAAGGCGTCCGTGGTAAAAACCAACTTAGGTGCAAGGCACCCAAGCGCGCTTGGGTGCCTTGCACCTAAGTTGGCGTCCAAATCAAACACCGCCGCGTCATCCTCGCAATTTTTCCATTTGCCTTTGTATTTCAAAACGCCGCGAATATCTTTGAGCAATTCCCAAGATTTGTATCCTCCTCCTCCCATATCAAGCTCAATTGTTTTATTGTTTTTCATAATTTATTTCGCGTAGCGGAACGCCACATTGCACGCGCCCTCTTGGGATACCATACAGGGTCCCACCGGATTTTCGGGCGAACAAACTTTTTTGAACACCGGGCAATCCTTCGGCTCTTTCAATCCTCTAATAATTTCTCCGCATTTGCAAGGCGTCGGTCTGCGCGATTTCGCGAAATCCACTTTATCCAAAATGTTTTTATATTTAACCTTGGCGTTATATTTAGCGAACTTCTTTTTTATCTCCAGTCCCGATTTCGGAATTGCGCCAAACCCGCGCCAATTTCCCTCCGCCGTTTCAAAAACTTCAAAAATTGATTTGTAGGCCTCCGGATTGCCCTCTTCCCGAACGGAGCGAATGTATTCGTTTTCCACCTCGGCGCGCCCGTCTTTTATCTGCGCCAAAAGCATACAAATCCCAACCAAAACATCTTCGGCAGTGAATCCGGTTATCACCTGCGGCACGCCCATACCCTCATACGGTTTGATGCCGATTATCGTTGAAACATGTCCGGGACTGATAAAGCCGTCAATTTTCAATTCGCCGATATTAAGCAACGCCTTCATCGC
>QIJB01000028.1 GCA_003231675.1 Candidatus Campbelliibacteriota bacterium
ATAAACAAAACTTAAAAAGATTTAACTGTTCTACCCCGGCGAAGTCAGCCGGGGTTTTCTTTGTAAAAATTCCTCGGGATGTTAAAATAAAGGTAATGGCAAGGAGGATAATAATCGCAAACTGGAAAATGAATCCAACATCGCTGAAAGAGGCGAAGTGGATTTTTGGCGCAATCAAAAAAGCGGCTGCCAAACTAAAAAAAACGGAAACGGTTGTCTGCCCTCCGTTTGTTTATCTGCACGAATTGAAGCCGGCGGAGAAGGGAATAAGGACGGGCGCGCAGGATATTTTTTGGGATGACAAAAAAACATCTTATACTGGGGAAATTTCCGCCGGCATGCTTAAAAACGCCGGAGTTAAATATGTCATTGTGGGGCATTCGGAACGCCGCGAATATCTCGGGGAAACGAACGGCAAACAAAAAAATAAAATTGTCTCTGAAGAGCGGTTTAAAGGTTGTCTATTGCGTGGGCGAAAAGAGTCGCGATAAGGAAGAAGATTATCTGCGTTTCATTCGCGAGGAACTTGAGGGAGGGTTAAAGGGTATTCCGAGAAAATTATTAAAGAATCTTATTATCGCATACGAACCTATTTGGGCGGTCGGCAAAAAGGCGGCGGAGGCGGACACGCCAGAGGACGTTTTGCAGATGGCGATTTACTTAAGGAGAATTATTCTGCCGCTTGCCGGGAAAGATTTGGCGCGTCGTTTCCCCGTTTTGTATGGAGGCTCGGTCAACCCGAAGAACGCTGAAAGATTTCTGCGCGATGCCGGAGTCCAAGGGCTTTTGATAGGGAGAGAAAGTTTGATTCCCAAGGACTTCGCTCAAATTCTAAAAATAGCGGAGAAAATAAAATAAAATGATATTACGGAGCGTAAAACAGGCGAAAGTGAAAGGAAAAAGAATTCTTTTGAGAGTTGATTTCAATGTGCCGATGGAAAAAGGGAAAGTCACCGATGATTTTCGCATTGAGAGAACATGGCCGACCGTTGATTTGCTCAGAAAGAGAGGCGCCAAGATTATTTTAATCAGCCATTTGAGCGCCGGACGGGCGAAAAGTCTCCGTCCGGTCGCTGATTTTTTGTCCAAGCGCAGAAAAGTTGATTTTTCCCGAGAATTGTTCGGTCCGGAAACTGAGAAAAAAATATCAAATTTAAAGAATGGCGGAATTTTACTTTTGGAAAATTTGCGTTCAGATGAGGGCGAGGAGAAAAACAGCCTCACCTTCGCGAAGCGTTTGGCGAAACTGGGGGATGTTTATGTCAATGACGCCTTCAGCGCTTCTCACAGGAAACACGCCTCTATTGTTCGTTTGCCGAGAATGATGCCCTCTTTCGCCGGTTTGTTGTTTGAAAATGAAGTCAAAAATTTACGAACGGCTTTTAATCCGCCACACCCCTTTCTTTTGGTTTTGGGGGGGGTAAAGTTCGGCACAAAGCTCGGGGTCTTGAAAAAGTTTATCAAAATTTCCGACTCCATTTTTATCGGCGGAGCTTTGGCAAATAATTTTTTTAAAGAAGAAGGGTTTGATATAGGGGAATCAATATATGACCAAAAAACTGATATTAAAAAGTATTTGAATAATAAAAAAATCATCCTTCCCGTTGATGTCAGAACAAAACATGGCGCCATCCTTGATTGCGGACCGAATACCTTGGCTATGCTCAAGAAAATAATCGCCAAATCAAAGTTTGTTTTATGGAACGGACCTCTTGGAGATTTTGAGATGAAAGGTTTTGAAAAAGGAACGGAAGGTTTGGCAAAAATAATTGCATCCTCAAGGTCAAAATCAATAGTGGGGGGGGGTGATACCGTTGCCGCCATAAGAAAACTGGGAATTTTAAATAAATTTTCCTTTGTTTCCACGGGCGGGGGAGCGATGTTGGAATTTCTCTCAAAGGGCTCCCTCCCGGGCATTGAGGCGCTTGAAAAAAGCGAAAGACGATTATCCGCGAAGAAGCTCTAATCCGGTATGGACGGAAAGCTACATTCAAGTTTTTAAAGCAACACCTGTTCCCGGCGATTATCCTATCCTTGGCGTTCAGGCGACTAAAGGCTCCGCGCTTTTTTTGTGATTTCGCCATAACGCCTTGATTTTAATCCAAGTGTTGCAATTATTTCTTGAACTTAGGGCGCTTTTATTTATCGTAATCGGTCATTGGTGATAGAATGGCGAAAGAAATGTTTGAGGAGGATATAAATGGGCAAAAAAAGAAATCGGTCTCGAGTTGGGTTCGCCATTGAGGGCGAATTTGTCAAAAGAGACGAATTGATTAAAATTGTTTTTGAATCTCTGGAAAGGGATATAGAATATCTTCGGAAAGGCGCTTTTTCCGAAGAAGAAAAAAAAAGAATCCAGAATCTTTTCATGAGAATGGAAAGATTGGAAGAAGAAATGTCTTCTTTAGATGAAGACGTCTATGATTTATAAGTCGCCGAGATTGATTTCCGGCGGCTTTTTATAAATTTTCTTTGATTTTACCCGCTATTTCTTCGGCCTCTCTCTTGGAGTAAGACCCGCCCTTCCAATGACGATGTCCGTCTCCAGAAAAACGAGGAATGATATGGAAATGCGCGTGCGGAATAATTTGCCCCGCCGCCACCTCGTTGTTCATCCCGATGTTTATTCCTTCCGCATCAGCACCCTTTTTAACGGCAATGGCCATTTTTTTTATAATCGGAGCCATTTTTGACAGAAGTTCGTCAGGCAATCCATAAAGATTTTCATAATGCTTTTTAGGGATGAGCAAAGTGTGCCCGGGATTTACGGGGGTGGCATCCAAAAAAGCGAAGAAATTTTTATCTTCGTAAATTTTATCGGAGGGAATTTCTTTTCTCGCGATTTTACAAAAAACACAATTCTCTTTTTTCATGATATTATGATTATAACCTTATTGCCGATAATTGTCCGCTTGCGGAGAATATATTTCATTCAATTTGGCGCGCGTTAGCGGTCCGACTATGCCCGCTGCCGGCTCTATGCCGTAGAACTCTTGAAAATCCCTTACCGCCTTAAGGGTGCATGGTCCGAAGTTCCCGTTTGTGGGGCAACTGTTTTTTGACCGCCCTTCCGGAGGATAAAGTCCTTTTTCAGCGAGCGCCGTTTGGAGAAAAAAAACTTCCGTGTTCCCGTTCATTCCACGCCTTAGATTTTTCTTCCATTCATGGACTAATTTTTTCTCATTCTCCCTATCCCTGTTTTCTTTTTCCAGGTAAAAGTTTTTTACTCCCAGAAAAGTTTGTCTTGCCATTCTTTGCAAGACAAGATTTCGGACAGCCGGGTTGGTTAACTGTCGCTCGTAAATGTAGCCGTATTCAATCAGAAGGGAAGTGGCATCTAATGTGTTGTAGGAGCCGACCGCGATAAGTTTTTGGTCTTCAATTATACCCCTTTTTTCCTTCGGCATGTCGCTTACGGCGAATTTGTTTTTCAGTCGCTCAAACACCGATTTAGCGAGGGCGATACTCTTCTTTGAATTTGAGAACTGGCTTTCAGGGACATAAATAGAAAAACCGGAGTATTTTCCCCGTTCGCGAAGATTTCTTCTCGGGTAATCATTAAAGTGAATATGTAAAACAACATCAATGCCGTTTTCATTCGCCCATTTATTTATGCCGTAAAGCTTATTGGCGGCATCCGCCGAGGCGCTGTTGTGGATAATCCATTCTTCGTCTTTCATTAACCCTTTGCTTATGTAGTAATCCATCATTTTCTGGTGCGCCGACTTGAATCGCTCTATATCCTTCTTTTGTCCGTTAAAATACGACAAAAATCCCGGGAAGTATCCGTCTTTCCCTCTGACGAGATATGCCTTGAATC
>QIJB01000046.1 GCA_003231675.1 Candidatus Campbelliibacteriota bacterium
CGGTTTCAATGAAAATCTTCTCGCTCATTGATTTATTATACCACGCGCACCGCAATCCGCACCCGCCTCGCTCGTTTGCTTTTCCGCAATGTGTAGTTAATCGCTTTGTCCATAACCGCTAAAATCTTTTCACAATAACACCCACGCCGACATGTTTAAGAATATGAATATGATTATTTTGTGTTAGCCACTTTGGCGTATAAATTTTTCTGAAAATCAAAAAAGGTTGAGCGGATGCTTTCCACACTGCCAAGCAGTTGTTCCGCGTTGGCAATGGCGTTATATTTCAAATTCAACAAGACCGGCAATTTTTCTTCATCAAGTTCTTCGACTCCTTTTTCTTCATATTTTGATAAAACAAAATCCAAGAATTCTTTCTGTTTTCCGTCTAAATTTTCAAAAATCTTGTCTTTTGCCCGCTCCACTCTTTGCGTCCTTGAAATAGGCTGAGTTAAAAATGAAATATATGCCAAAACATCAAACAAATCGCTTTTTTCCGCGTCAATCATTTTTTGCAAAGTTTCCAGTTCGTCTTTGCCATAACCTTTTTCCGCAATACTATCTAGAAATACTTTGCGAGTCGTCGGGTTTGACCAAATTTTTCTAAGCTCTTCTTCACTTTTGAAAAATTCCGGCATTATTCCAAACATATTATCCATAAACTCTTGGACAGAAACCGGCTTCCCGTCAGCGCTCCAAAATGACGTGGAAATCATATGCTTTATTTCCCGCTCTTTGCCGTCGCGCAATTTAATTTTTAATTTCCTCTTCGGCTCAATCGTCTCGTAAATCGCCCGGGGCTCTTTGATTACGCTTTCTCCCGTTTTTCTTTTTTCTTTCTTTTCCATTTCTTCTATCGGCTCGCCGTCCCATTCCGGGTCTGAAAAATGCTTGTAAGCGTCCACAAAATCATAAATCGTAAAATATTCCTTACCGTCAAAAAGTCGAGTGCCGCGACCGACAATCTGCTTAAACTCAACTATGGAATTTATCGGGCGCATCAAAACGATATTTCTGATATTGCGCGCGTCCACGCCGGTGGAAAGTTTTTGTGAAGTTGTAAGGATTGTCGGGATGGTTTTTTCGTTATCTTGAAACTCCCTCAAAAACTGCTCCCCGCGAGCGCCATCGTTTGCCGTCACGCGAACGCAGTAATTCGGATCTCTGCTCTCTTTTATTTGATTCACCAAATCGCGAACAGCCAACGCGTGATCTTGGGTCGCGCAAAATATTATGGTCTTTTCGTCTTGATTTATTTCATCCAGCAACACGCGAACCCTTTTCGCCTCTCGTTCCTTAATAACAATTATGCGATTAAAATCATCTTCTTCATAAATTTTCCCCTCCTCAACCTCGCCTTCAACAATTTGGTCGTCAGAAGTATAAACGTACTCATCAAGGGTGGTTTGAATTCGCTTAACTTTGAAGGGCGTCAAAAAGCCATCATTCACACCCTCCTTGAGCGAATAAACATAAACCGGCTCGCCAAAATATTTATAGGTGTCCACATTGTCTTTTCTCTTTGGTGTGGCGGTAAGTCCGAGCTGGACCGCCGGAGAAAAATATTCCAGAATCCCCCGCCAGTTGCTTTCGTCATTCGCCCCGCCACGGTGGCACTCGTCTATAATAATAAAATCAAAAAAGTCAGCCGGGTAGTCTCCAAAATACGGCGCGCCGTCGCGCCCACTCATAAAAGTTTGGAAGATAGTAAAATAAACACTGCCACTCATCGGCACTCCGCCCTTTTTGCGAATATCCAACGGATTAATGCGAACCAGTGCATCTTCGTCAAAGGCGGAAAAAGCGTTGAAAGCTTGGTCGGCCAAAATATTTCTGTCGGCCAAAAACAAAATTCTCGGACGGCGCTCGCCGTCGCGCCTCAAATTCCAACGAGTTTGAAAAAGTTTCCACGCGACCTGGAAAGCCACGGCGGTTTTTCCAGTTCCGGTCGCCATGGTCAAAAGAATTCTCTTTTTTTCTTCTGCTACGGCATTCAAAACATTATTGATGGCAATTTCTTGATAATATCGTTTACCATACTCGCCCTCGTTCGGCACGCCGGAAAATTTTTCTTTCCACTCCTCACCCGTGGCGGGTTGTCCGGAATAGGTTTTATTCCATAACTCATCGGGGGTGGGAAAATCGGCAATATCCCGCTCTTGCCCGGTCTTCATAGACATTTCATAAATCTCTCTGCCGTTGGTGGCGTATGTATAATCAATTTTCAGTTTTTCCGCGTACCCCTTGGCTTGCCCTACACCTTCGGCAGCCGGCAGATTTTCGGCTTTGGCTTCAATTACGCCGATTTTACGATTTTTGTAAACCAAAACATAGTCGGCAATCTCCGGCTTCCCCCGCGTTCCGCCGCTTTGAATTTTCCCGTCGGTAATGCGAAACTCGCGCAGGACTTTTGAGCCCTCCACCTCTCCCCAACCACTCGCCTTGAGCTTTGGGTCAATATATTCAGCTCTGGTTTCTGATTCGTTCATATTAACCATAATATTTCATTGTTACTCCATGATATCTTTCAATTAAACCATCGGAAATGAGCGTAACGAGTGGCTCATAATCTTCCATTATATCGATTTGAGCAAGGGCGTTGCAATATTGATTCTTATTTTCTTTTTCTATTTTTATGGAAATACCAACTAAACCATATCGTTCTAAAATTAAATTAGCCGCAAGTCTGGCTGTTCTCCCATTACCTTCGCGGAAAGGATGTATATGTGTAATTTTATGATGAATCCATGCGGAAAGGCGAATAATCTTTTCAATTTCTTCAATCGTCTTTTCATCAGGGCTATTGTTTATATCCAAAATAATTCCTTCTGATATATTTAATTCTTTTAATTTTTGTTCTAATTCGTTATCAAAATTATTCACCAATGCCGAAACTTTTGAATAATGCGGTGGCAAATGTTTGGAATTGGCTATTTTTAAATTCTCCTCTCTGCATCCCCCTGCTATCTCCGGCCAAACATCCTTAAAAATTTCATTATGAATTTTAAAAACAACCTTAACATTTATATCTTGGTGGGATTGCGCATACTTTCTAACAAAACGAGAGGCGCGGATTACTCCAATCGCCTCTCGTTTCTGCAACTCCTCTTCCGAGCAAGGTCTTTTGGTCGTCTTAGTCATAAATTACGCAACCTTTTTAGCCATTTTTTCAAACTCTCTTTTATCAAGCTTGCTCCCCTCAAGACTACTTGAATAGTAAGCATGTTCAACATCCCATTCCTTTTCAAGGTTGGTTTTTTCGTGTTGACTTAATTTTGAAATATGCGCCTGAGCGTTTCTGGCGCTAACAAGCACATTGTTCATTTTTTGGGAAACTCTTAAGTTTTTCATAAATATTTTAACTATTACCTGCAACGATAACATATTTTTTATAATATGTAAACGAACTAACCTAAATTAACCTCTGAAATGCACTAACACAAAACCCGTGGTATAAATAGTTTGTTAACAACTAATTAAATAACCACGAGTATGCATAA
>QIJB01000027.1 GCA_003231675.1 Candidatus Campbelliibacteriota bacterium
CGGCGACCACTCAGTGAGAATATTCAAATTGTTAAAACGCGCCGGAAGATTGAGAGAATGAATTAAAAATAAAAAAATGGCGGGAGTTTTCCGCCATTACTTGAAACTTCCGCCATTTAAAGCAAATACTTTGCCAAGGCAAAATTTATTTTTTCCCCATCCATGGAAGGGGTATATCAAAATTAGAACAAAACCATCTGATTGTTTTATTGCGTTTTCTTCCAAAAAACAATAAAACAAATTTGAAAGAATCGCCATGCGCGCCACAACCAAAGCAACGCCACGTCCCATTTTTAAAAAAAACAAGCGACGCCCTTTTCTCTTGATGAAAGGGACAATTCACCTTCATTAAAAGTGGTGAAGACCCGGGGAATTTTTTTCCATATCGTAATCCCATTTTTTGGAATATCTCCGTTATTGGGATTTTTTTTACGGAATCAAAAAAATTCGGGTTTAATCTTTTGTCTTTCATTTATTCCTCCAGTCCGATGCTATTTTTTAAAAGAACTCTTCTGTCGTCTAAAAGACACCCCCTCTTTAAACGAACGCCAAGCTCATTAAAATTTGTTGGGCAGGAGTGACAGAAGAGATAAATTTAACAAAACTTGGCTACGAAAAACTTATGAATTTCGCCGTTGGAACCAGTCTATAGAAAGCGGAGCAAAAACACAAGAAACGGATTTGATTATCACAAAGATGTAAATCGGATTACCGGAATTATCCCATTTCAGCCAATACTTTTCCCCATATCACTTCCGCCCATAAACAAAAGGTGGATTCGTTCTTGCTTTGTTTTTACCGCCCGGTCTTTTCACGGTCGCTCTACGCGGTAAATCGCGCCCTATCGGCTCAAAGGATTGCATATGGTAAAATTAACGGTATTGAATGAAGAAACTTTTCGGAAATGATAAAAAAATTTTTTAAGGAAAACACAACCAATTTGCCGATTCAGTTTTTCCGATACGGATTTGTCGGAATCGGAGTCACACTCTTTGATTTTTCAGTCCTGTTCGTTTTGACTGAATTCTTCGGCGTGTATTACCTGATTTCCGCCGCTATTGCCTATCTCGTTGGATTTTTTGCCAACTATCTCCTTTGCGTTTATTGGGTTTTTGGCAATCAAAACAAGAATAAGGTGGCTGAAATGGGAAGATTGTCGTTCGTTGGCATCGTCGGATTGGTCCTCACCGCTCTTTTGATGTGGTTTTTCACTGGCTACCTTGGGCTTTATTATATGTTTTCAAACCTGGTGGCGGCGATGGCAGTATTCTTTTGGAATTTTTTCGCCCGCCGGCATATCGTTTTCGGGCGTTTCACATACTGAATACCCGACATTTAAAATATCGGGCGGAGGAAAAATTACGTTAAAAAAAGCGCGGGGGAATGCAATAATTTCCTCGCGCCTTTGTTCCTCTATTCGTCGTCCGCGTATCTGCCTTCTCCGCGTAGATGCTTTCCTTGTTGTCCAGCACTTTGGCTTTTCCTATTGAAGCGCCGATTTCCCTGAAGAATGTTGAAACCGAAACAAGTAAAAGACCAATCATATAAAAGCAGTATAGCAATTTTAGAGCTTATGATAAAACGACGGTATTAAATATGGTCATCTCTTCCGTGCGTAAAAAAACAAAAAGCGGAGCCGTCCCCGCTTGATTTTTTCAGCGTTCCTTAAGTTTATTTATATTTGATTTTGAAAATCAGAATTGTGGCGACGAGCAAAAAACTGAACACATTCGAGGCAAATCTTTTATGAAAATTCCGTAAACGCCCCACAGTGAAATTCCGGCTATCAATATCCAATACATTCCCAACGACAAGTCTCTCGTTTGTTTGGTTTTTACCACTTTTATCGCTTGAGGCAAAGAAGAAACGGTCGTGCAAATCGCCGCAACCAGTCCGATTATAGTTATATAATTTATGTCCATAACTTTTATATATTACATCAAATTGGTGTATAATCAACGATATGAGCGAGAAGAGGAACAATCACGCTTTTATAGACAGCCAAATCTTTTGACCGGAAACCGGACTTTGCCCGCTTCCGCGTATATTTAAAGGAAAAATACGGAGTTGAAAAAGCCTTCCTTTTTATCAGGTATTTAAAAAAGAATGACAAATTATATAGAAAATTAAAAGAAGATGCTTTTGTTATGGTATTTAAACCCGTGGTGATTCTTCTGTTATATATACTTATGAATAAAAAAGTCAAATTATTGATAATCACGCAAAAGGTGAGCGGAAACAATGATGCGTTGGTGAGAATCTTTGACAAAAAACTTCCAGTGAACTAAAATTAAAGCATAGTTTAACTTTAGCGCCAATCTTAAAAATATATGTATATTAAAAGGGATTTGGAAGATACAATTTTGCGATACCTTGTGGCTCCGGAAATTATAGCCATTGTCGGAGCGAGAAGATGTGGAAAAACAACTCTCGTTCGGCATATTTTTAGCGGACTGAAAAATGCCGCCGCCATCTCTTTTGACGACCGCTCCGCTTTGGAACTGTTTGAAAACAGTCCGGATGATTTCATTGTGGCATACATAAAAGGCAATAAATATCTTTTTATTGACGAGTTTCAGTACGCCAAGAATGGCGGGAAGATTTTAAAATACATCTATGACAGCCAGAAAATTAAAATCGTTATCTCAGGGTCGTCAGCTCCCGATCTGACGATTAAGGCGATAAAATATCTGGTCGGAAGGGTGTTTGTTCTGAATCTTTACCCCTTTAATTTTAGGGAATTTCTGCGGGCGAAAGACGCGAATTATTTGAAAATATATGAAAAATATAAATCGGAGTTTGACCTGAAAAACCCGAAAACGGTGAAAATCCCGGATGCCGTCCATAAAAAACTTTCCCGTTATTTTGAGGAATATATTTTATTCGGCGGATACCCGAGGGTGGTCATTGAAGAAAACCGCGATTCTAAAAAAGAAATACTGAAGAATATTTATAACACATACTTCTTGAGGGAGGTGAGAGATATTCTCGGATTGATTGACGATTACAAGCTCAGTAAACTTGTGAAAGGATTGGCTTTGCAAATAGGCGGTTTGACGGACTACGGGGACCTCACGCGACTTTCTGGCTATTCTTACCCTTCCCTGAAAAAATACTTAAATTTTCTGGAAAAAACTTTCATCTGCGTTTTTGTCAGACCGTTTTTTAAAAACAAGAGAGTGGAGATTGTTAAAAATCCGAAAGTATATTTTTTTGACACTGGCTTGAGAAATGCCACCATTGATGATTTTAGAAAACTTGAAGACAGACCGGACACCGGAGCGCTCCTGGAAAACGGGTTGGCGATGCAATTTATAAAAAACGGAATGGAATTTAATTTTTGGAGAGACAAAAGAAAGAACGAACTGGACTTTGTAATACCTCTGGGCGACAGAAAATTTGCGGCAGTTGAGTCAAAAAAATATTTGAAATCGTTGCGGCTTCCGGCGGAAAATCATTTTAGGAAACTTTATCCTGATATTGATATTTACTTAAGCTATAAAGATATTGACAAAGATTTGGCAGGCTCAAAAACGGCTTACCCCATATATCTTTACTGATTATTTCAATCTCAAAAACAAAAAAACAACGCCATTTTGTCTCAAATTAGGCTGATAGATTCAAAGAGGCTGATTAAAAAATTAGGAATGATTTCCACGGGCGATTTTGAGAAAATGAAAAGAAAAATCGGCAAACTGCTAGGGTTTGCCGATTTTTCCTGAACGTGATGTTTTTATGCCCCTTGCGGGGCGATCCCGAAGGAATTTATACTTATATGATATACTTATGAATAAAACAGTCAAATACATATGCCTACACATCCTCGCAACGCGATGTATAATAAAAGCATGAAAAAGAAAGGTAATAACTATGCGTTCATAGACAGTCAAAATTTGAACTTAAGCATCCGATCTTTGGGCTGGAAATTGGACTTTGCCCGCTTTCGCGTATATTTAAAGGAAAAATACGGAGTTGGAAAAGCTTTCCTTTTTATCGGATACATAGAAGGGAATAATGAGTTGTATAAGTCTTTGCAAAGTGCCGGGTTTATTTGTATATTTAAACCCACTCTTGAGTATAAAGACGGAACGACGAAAGGTAATGTAGATGCTGAACTAGTTTTGCATACGATGATTGAATACCCGAATTATGACAAAGCTGTGATTGTAAGCGGGGACGGGGATTTTTATTGCCTGGTCAAACACCTACTTGAACAAGGCAAATTAAAAAACATTTTAATTCCCAATCAATTTAGTTTTTCAGCGCTCCTTAAATTTAAGGTCCTAAGATCCTACCTGAGATTTATGAATAATCTTGAGATTAAACTCTCTTATAAAAAGAAAAGGCCCCACAAGGACAATACCTTGCAGGGGTGACTTTTCCGTTGGTGATTGCTTATATAATATACTTATGAATAAAAAAGTCAAGTTGCTAATAATCACGCAAAAAGTGGATGAAAACGACGATATACTCGGGTTTTTTACTGGGCTGGCCCAGTGAAATAATTTTAAATTTGATGGATTATGTTTTATACATATGTTTTAATAAGCAAAAAGGATGACAAGCTATACATCGGGTATACAAAAAATTTAAAATTAAGATTTGAGCAGCATTGCGCCGGTTTAGTTAAGTCAACAAAATTTCGCAGACCTCTGGATTTAATATATTGCGAAATCTGCACAGTAGAAAGCGATGCAAAAAGAAGAGAAAAATATTTCAAAACTCATTACGGCAGAATGTTTTTGAAGAATAGGCTCAAATCTTATTTCACCGGGTTAAAATCATGAGATTGCTTATAATCACGCAAAAAGTGGATGAAAACGACGATATACTCGGTTTCTTTACTGGGTGGATAGCGGAATTCGCCAAGAA
>QIJB01000093.1 GCA_003231675.1 Candidatus Campbelliibacteriota bacterium
ATCTCATACTCTTCTTTGGACACATATAAGACTTGTCCGCTGAAATTCAAGTTTCAGCAGATTGACAAGATTCGCGCGCCCAAAAACATTGAGATGGCTTTCGGTTCCGCCATGCACGCTTCCCTTAAATATATGTTTGAACGCACCCCCCTCTACCCCACTCTGGACGAGGTCATTGATTTTTTTCACGACAAATGGGAAAAGCAATCGGAGGGTTTTAAAGATGAAGATTTCCAAGAAAGGAAAAAGGCGTATCGTGAAGAAGGGATTTCTCTTCTGAAGAATTTTTATAAAAAAAACCAGCCGTGGAATTTTAACACAGTTGAACTTGAATCTTTTTTTAGCGTTGAACTGGAAGACCCAAAAACGAAGGAGAAGCATATTTTAACCGGAGTGATAGACAGAATGGACAAAAACCAGGAAGACGATTCTTACGAGATTATTGACTACAAGACCGCCAAAAGAATGCCCTCCCAAGCCGCCGTTGACGAGAATCTGCAAATGTCCATATATCATCTCGGATTGATAAAACGATGGCCTCACCTCTCCCCCAGAAAAATAAAGCTGAGTCTGTATTTTTTGAAACACGGAGAAAAGATTTCAACGGTTCGTTCCGCCAAAGAATTAGAAAAGACAACGCACGCAATTCTGGACACCATAGAAGAAATAGAAGGGCGAATCGCCGACAACTGCAACTTCCCTCCCCTCCCTTCCGCCCTGTGCGATTGGTGTGGATATAAAGAGATGTGCCCGATGTGGAAACACCTTTACAAAAACCCCGACGCCGAACCGAAAACTCGGGAAGAAATTGAAGCGATTGTCAGAGAATATTTTGAAATAAAGGAACAAAATCAAAAAAACAAGGAACGAATTGACGAATTGAAAACCGCCATTTACGGTTTTATGGACGACCAAAAAATAGAAAGGGTTTTCGGTGAAGAAGGATATGTTACCAGAACCGCGCGCGAAAGCGTTTCTTACGATTTGGAAAAGGCGAAAGAGATACTTGAACCGATAAACAAATGGGATGAAATCCTGTCCGCGGACGAGAAAAAACTGGAAAAACTTTTGGCGGATTTGCCGGAAGACACCCGCCAAAAACTTCTCGCTCTTCGCTCCACAAAACAAATCACGACCCTGACAATTTCAAAAAAGAAAGCGAAAGAACAATAAATCAGATCTTTAAACTTTTTAAAAAGAATCCTCCTTTATTACACGCAAACTACGCCGAAGATTTTTTGTCGCCAACCGGTTCGTTGAAAGAAAAAAGAAAGCGAAAATCGGAATCCCATTTATTATCAGGAGCGGCGGCGCGACCGCAAAGGGAACCGTCGGCATCCAAACTGAAGATGCTTAAATCGCCATCACGATCGGCAACTTGCTCCATGGCGAAGAATTTTAAGACCCTTCTATTGTTCTTTAAAGCCAACTGAGGGCCAATCTCCGCCGGGACAAGCGATAATCCTATTTCGCGCGCCTTCGCGTATATTTCATCAGTGGTGGCGCCTTTCGGAAAACCGAGTTGTTCAACCGTAAATTGCGCAAGTTTGTAAGTTTTACTTTTTTTGCCGAATTTGGTTTTATAGAGAATGTCTCTTCCATAGTTTGATAAAAAAACATCGTTCTCTTTTAACGCTCGCTCGGCTTTTTCCGGAGAATCAATCTTCAAATCGGTTTCAAAATTTTCCATGAATATTCTCTTTTCGGGAAATGATTCGTAAAAGTATTTAATATTCGGATATTTTCTGATAACTTGAAAAACTCCCGCATCCCAATCGCCAATATATACTTTGGTATTTTTATTTATCGCCTCAATGCCTCTGGCTATTTGGTCCGGGGTCGATTCAAAGACAATCAACATATCTCTTTCTTTATCCCTTGTTTTTCTTATCTCATTGATTCTCGGGTCTCTTTCTCCATTGTAACCAAACTCTTCTATGGGAGAATTGATTTCATACAAAAAAAGCAGCTCATCTTTGTTAAGCTCTTCTTTGCCGTTGACCTTTCGGTAAATCTCCCTAAGGAATTTACTGTCAGTTGACTTTTTTTCAAATTTTTCTCCATCCGGATGTTCCTTTAATTTCGCTTCAACAATCTCTCCGATGTAAGGGTCAGGATTTTCTCCATGAGCAACGCCGCGCATTTCCTCAATTTTGTTATCGGAATTAACAACCATAACCGCGCGCGGAACAACCGGATTCCCTTTTTTGTCCCGGGAATAATAAATAAAAAGAGTATTATCTTTAAGATAGTCTTCACAAGCAGATTCGCCTCTTAAACACCATCCCGTGCCGTAATCTGAAATGGAATCCACCAACTTCATATAATCAGAACCTTCTGGGTATTCCACCCACTTTCCTTCGGTAATTTTGAGCAGTTCTTCCGGTATTGGATTAAACTCCTCTATCGCCAAGACATAAAGTTCCGGGAAATTGTTCTTATCTAAAGCTTGCTTGTACAGTTCTTTTATCTCGCTTTTAATATCGCGCCGTTTTAAAAATTGAGATTCCCTGTCTTTCATCGCCGGCTTGATTTTATCGCCGGAATATTTTGTTTCAAGATCGTTAAGCACAACCGCCAGGGCCTCGCGATTGATATCCGGAAACAGAGCGGCTGTTCCCCCATAGCGTTCGGTAAATTTTTTCTTCCCCTTGTCATATCTGCCCATTTTAAGGATATTCCTAAGAGTGTAATATTTAAGCCAATCGGGAAACTTGGCGTTCTTGGAGGCCAAGTAATCAATCCATCTGCCTAAAGACTTTTCTTGGTCTTTGATAATACTGTTGGATATAGTTCTGCGATATTCTTCGGAAATTTCAATATTTCCTCGTCCCTCTTCTCTCTTCCGGCGTTTTATTGAATTAAAATAAGCCTCCGGGATTTTTCCCGGTTTGATGACGAATTTATCATAAAGCACTTTTTTTAAGGCTCGTATTCCTCTTTCCTTTTCATGCGGATCTTCTCTCTCGATAATTTCCTTAAATCGGTCAAGATAATTCTGAATTCTTTCCCCCGATTCTTCAAGAGATTTTCCGTCTTCCCTTATTGAGGTCCGTTTCGCGGCAGATTTCACCTCGGGAGAATTTTGAAGATTATACCTACCCTTAAGAAAATCAAGACTTTCCATTATGCCAGAATTATATGCCAAAACTTTCATCTTTGCAATCTTAAAAAAAGAAAATAAGGGAATAAAAAACGCCCTTGGTGGCTAAGCCACCAAGGGGTTCTATTTCAGTCCTTTGCAGTTTTTTGCCGGGGTGTAACCATTTTTTCTCGCCTCTTCTGTTGAGGAAAACCATACTTTGTTTGACTCTTTGATTCGCAAAGCGCCGGAACACCACGGGTAGTGATACTTGCTCCCCTTTTTGGACGCGACAATGCTGCCGGTTTTTTTAGCGGCGGAATTATGTTCCGGCGCAGTGGCGTTCCTTGCCTGAATCCCGGCGGGAATAATGTTTTCTATTGTAATGGGCGTTTTATTTTCCCGTATTTTTGATAATCTACCCAATCCAAAACTTGTCAGGGCGGTAAAAATAATTATCAACATAAGCGCGATGTCATTCTCGCGCGCCTTGATTCGACTGAAAATTTTTCTGAAATTCTCCATATGGGGCTTGATTTTTAAAATTATCTTTGTTAACATATCTTTATATTCGTTCAGCCATCTTAATATTTTATTCTTAATTTTGGCCGATAGAAATTAAACAATATGGCGCATAGAAAAGCAGGAGGAACAGCCAGTAATTTACGGGATTCAAAACCGAAATATCTCGGCGTAAAACTTCAAGACGGACAACAAGCGAAAAGCGGGTCTATTTTGGTTCGCCAACGCGGAACAAAGATTCTCGCCGGAGAAAATGTGAAAGTCGGAAACGACCACACGCTTTACTCGGTTAAGGAAGGGGAGGTCAAATTTTCAGAAAAAAGGAAAACGAGATTTGACGGTCAAACTAAAAAATATAAAGTTGTAAGCGTTCTCTAGTTTTTTCTCCCAATCTTAATCGCACTCCTTATAAATTGGTCAAAAAGCGGATGAGGATTCAAAGGACGCGACTTGAATTCCGGATGAAACTGAACACCCACAAAAAACGGGTGATTTTTCAGTTCCACTATTTCAACAAGGTCGCGCTCGCGGTTTACTCCCGCCACGCTTAAGCCGGCTTTTTCCAGTTTATCGCGAAATTCATTGTTCAATTCGTATCGGTGGCGATGTCTTTCCAGCACCGTATTTTCATTATACGCCTTGCGGCTCAAAGTCCCCTTTTTAAGTCCGCACGGATAAGCGCCCAGCCGCATTGAACC
>QIJB01000088.1 GCA_003231675.1 Candidatus Campbelliibacteriota bacterium
AAATTCCGTTCGGCGGGAAAGATTGAATGCGTTTTCGGTAGGCACAGAAAAAAAGATTTTAGGAAGGCGGACTTCATATTCAAAAATCCGAGTGTGCCCAAGAGCTCGCCATATTTAAAAATCGCCCGAGAAAATAAAATCCCGATAATAAACGACTGGACCGTGTTTTTTGAAGAACGCCCGGATAATTTGCTTATTGGAATAACCGGCACAAAGGGGAAGAGTATTACCGCTACGCTTGTTTATGAAATATTGAAAAACGCTGGCAAGGATGCGGTGCTGTGCGGAAACATCGGAAAATCTCCACTCGCTCTTTTTGGTAAAATCAAAAAAGGCACCATTGTTGTCGCCGAACTTTCCAGTTGGCTTCTGCAGGAATTCAAGACTATCAAAAAGAGTCCGCAAATCGCCGTCGTTACCAATTTAATGCCGGAGCATTTGGATAAATACAAAAGTTTGCGGGAGTATTACGGCGATAAGGAAAATATTTTTAAATTCCAGAAAAAGGGCGATTGTCTGATTTTAAACAAAGACGATACCGAAGTGAAAAAGCTTGCGAAGGCGAAAATCGTTTGGTTTTCCGAGAAAGAAGGCAAGTACGCCGTCGCTGTCGCGGTTGCGAAGCTTCTCGGCATACCAAAAAAGACAATTGAAAAAACTTTAAAAAACTTCAAAGGCGTTCCGCATCGGTTGGAGCTTGTTGGCGAGAAGGGTGGCGTAAAATATATTAATGATTCTGCCGCCACAATGCCTGAAGCGACTATTTACGCTTTGAACTCATTAAAACAATACAAGGGTAAAATAATTTTAATCGCCGGAGGGGTGGATAAGAAGCTGGATTATAGGAATTTTGCAAAAGCCGCGAACGAAAGCGTTAAGGCGTTAATTCTTTTTCCCGGAACCGCGACGGACAAAATTCTCAAACAAAAAATAAATGTCCGATACCATAAAAAAAGCGGTTTCGCGCGCCGAAAGTCTGGCAAAAAGGGGAGATGTTATTCTGCTTTCACCTGGAGCGGCAAGTTTCAATCTTTTTAAAAACGAATTTGACAGGGGAAACAAATTTAAAAAAGAAGCGGAAAACATAAAAAAGCTCGCTTGAAGGGGAGTTATCACTCGTAATTATTAAATGGTGTATCTGAATATTCGGACAGGTTTGCCTTGTTGAAGCGTTTTGCTTATCGTATCTCCCGTACCCTCGCTTTCATTGACTTGAAAAGCGATAAGAGCGTCAGAGGCGCTGACAATGTCGGTATTTCTTTCAAAATACACATCCCTGTTGATTTCGGTATTGTCTCGCTTTTCAACAAGGGCATCCGGATTGACTTTTTGGAGTCGCGTGAGTTGCTCAATCAAAGCTTCGGCTTTCTTGTGAGAGATAACGCCCTCGTTCGCCCTCTTGCGATAATGGGCGGCGTAAAGGTCAAGAGTGGCCGGCAGAAATACGCGAATAACGGAAGGGTCAATTTTCAAGGCTTCATCCGTGGCAAAAAAATCTACACCTAGGGCGCCGCCTGACACAATACCTCCTCCGCGCGATAAAATTTCGCGCACCGATTCGCGCACGGTCTTTTCCACATCTTTGTTTGTCATACTCCAACTGCCACTGATGGCAAACCAAAACCGATCTCCTCCGTTAAGGGTTTTTCTTGCGGAAAGTTGACGAAAAATATCATCAACAATCATCTTCGCCGGGGAATTTTTTTTGTTTTCGCTTTTTATGGACATATTTTTATTCAGTTAAGTCAATCTTCAGTTGGTTGATAACCGTAACTTTGCTTTTTTCAAAAATATTAACCAAACCAGAATATTCTTTGAATAAATCCAATAAGCTGATATTTTTGCAGTCAAATTGGATTTGAAGATACTTGTCTTTTTGAATCTGTTTAATAAAATTATCAAAATCAAAATTATTCGCGGGATACAAAGTTTTATTAAAATCCGCAAACCCGTACATTTTTGCATTCGGCATATTTTTTATTTCATCAAACAGCTCCAGGTTGAATGTTTTTGAATCTATTATGAAAACGAAATAAATTTCGCCATTATATGATCCGATTTCGCAAAAATCCGTCGTGATGGTCGGCAAACTTTCTTTAATCAATTTGCCACCATTGTCGTAATTATTTTTGGTGTATTCCAGCCCTGAAACGGATTTCCCGTTTTCAATTAACATTTGGCGAAATTTATTTAAATTTTCGGTATTCATAATGAAGTTATGACGATTTAAGTTTGCTGTTTTTTGTATTTCGCGATAATTTGCGGAAGTTCCATAATATTATTTTCGGAGATGAGATTAAAAATATTTTTATCCCCTCGTTCTTGTATATGGTAATCAATCATCATGTCTTTAAAACAATTTGCGCAAATCGCGTCTACGAGCCCTTCTTCTTCGGGGTGAGTCAGTTTTAACTTTTTTGTAACAGATTCTTTAATTCCAATATGGATAATCTCGTGTATTACAGTGTGTATTGGGATACGCCGTTTAAACTCCCCACTCAATTTCGTTTTCATAATAATGTTCCCTTTATTATAATCATATGCTCCGCCCGGTCCATATGCGGTAAGTAGAACTTCATAGTTGGGAAAAAGTTTGAATCCCCATTTTTCCCATTCACCCATTTTTTCTACGGCTTTTTCAGCCAAACTGATATCTTTGTTTATAACCCGCAGTCCATTTTTAAAATAATCCAAATCGTATACTTCCGTCTTGAAGATATTTCTTGCCTCTTCCATATCCAGTGTTTTAAGCAAATCAAGATTGTTTGAAATGTTTACAAAAAACGGATGCTCCGGAATCGCAATTTTATATCCATGCTCGTTATAAAAAGCCATCTCTCCAAGAACCTTCATGAGATAATTAAATTCTTCATCCGCGGTTTGCGCGCGGACAATTATTTTACGGTTTGATGGGCTTGATTGAGCGTTCATATCTGAATGATAACAGGAAAAAGCATTTTAAGCGAAAGTGCGCGTGTTGACTTTGGCGCCGGTATGCTTTAATTTGTGGTTAGATTTGAGTCCCTTGAAAAACAAAATAAAAAATATTAAGGAGGTTATTTTATTATGTCAAAATTTATTGAGCGGTTGCTCCTATTGCAAACCGAGGAGCAGGTTGCCGGCTGGCTCTGGCAATCGCTTCTTGATTTACACAGTGTAAATCGGCAAAGCGAACTATATCGTTTTATGGCAGCAGCAAACGATATGGAATCGCCAGAGGAGGCGCTGGCAGATATTTACTATCGTTGTTATTGCGATAAGGAGATGTATCGCAAGGCGATAGGGTGCGCGCTTCGCAGATGCGCCCGAGAACCCTGGGCCGAAGTAAATCAGATTGTTGATGATCTGATTTACTTGATTGGCTATATCGGCGCCGTTGAAGCGCTGGATGGTTTGTTGGCGCTTCTGTCCGTCGTGGCGGGGGAACACCCCGAGGTTTTGTATGCTTGTATGGCGAACATACAGGCAATTGAGCCGTGCGGCGAATTGTTTGATTTCATGGCGGAACTAGTTCAAGGTTTGTATTTTGATGATAGCTATATCTTTTCGGCAATCAAGATTATGGTTGATTGCCGACCGAACAGTTTCATAGAGATTGTCGACGGTTTGGGTCGGCGCATTTCCAAATTATACAAAAAAGTGAAAGAGCGGGGCGCGGATGAAGAATCGGTATACCGGGAAACGGTTGCCGAGTTGTTCGCCTCAAACAGTGAAATTATGGAAAAAATTCTGTTCTATTCAACAGAACAGAAACAGAGTGGATAAATCCAAAACAAAGGCGTCGGCGAATTGAATTCACCGGCGCCCTTTTAATTTTGGCAAAAATCAAATAATCAGACCATTCCGACAATCTTCAGCGTTGAGATTTTTTGTTTTAGGACGGTTTCAATGATATTATTGAGACAATGAAAAGAATTTTAAGGAATTTTAAGGCCGTTCCTTCCTTTGGCGTGGATTTTGTTAAGAGTTTATTGGTTTATTTTTAGACAGATTGGTTATGGTGTTAAGGCTGTAATAATTTGTGATAACGATGTTCTTTTAATATG
The DNA here is from genome assembly GCA_003231675.1 of Candidatus Campbelliibacteriota bacterium. Lineage (GTDB taxonomy): Bacteria > Patescibacteriota > Minisyncoccia > UBA9983 > UBA9983 > SZUA-82. The sequence goes on from QIJB01000088.1 coordinate 4,047, forward strand.
CCACGCTTACGGAAAGCGAAATTGGACATTCCCCGGCGGGGGAGTTAAGGCGCGGGAAGACAGAAAAATAACCCCTCGCTTTTCCACACTCTCGCGCTCCTTAAAAAACAAATTTAGTGTATAATAAAGGCACCGGAAGAGAGCCCGCCGAAATAACGGCGTGGCTCTTTGCAGTTATAATTTTTAAAAAAAAGAAAATCAAAGAAAGATCGAAGATATGTTAAATTTCCATCACAAGAATATCAAGAAAAATTTCAGTGCCAAAAAAGCGTTAAAGTTCTTTTGCTGCACGGGAACGATAATCCTGACCACGGTTTTGGTTCTCGGAT
>QIJB01000081.1 GCA_003231675.1 Candidatus Campbelliibacteriota bacterium
CACGACCCCTTTCCCGCTTTTAGCGGGATGCTCTTCTTTGAGCGATTAACCTTGTTTGTGCCGAAGGTGAGAATCGGACTCACGACCCCTTCTTTTTCAGAGAAGTGCTCTGCCACTGAGCTACTTCGGCGCTATGATGTGAAATGTTCTGCCCGTTAAATTTAAAGCAATTACCCGGCAAAAGCAAGTGCCTTACAGAAACAAACTCTTAAGTTTGTCAAAAATCCCGGGTGTAAGACCGCTCGGATTTAAAGCTCCGCCCGCTTGTTTAATTTGCCCCGCCCCTTGACTGATATTGCTCAACATATCCACAACTCCTTTTAAATACGGTTCAATGTAATAATAGGCTCCGTAAGAAAGAGCCACGATGACGATAAATTTTATGATTTTAAAGACGGTCCCGAACACGCTCGCCCGGCGCATCTTTTTGAGAATCTTCAAACTTTCTTGAGATGCTTCAAGATTTTTTCTCAACAATTCTTTGGCGTATTCATCCATATAAAAATATTTTAGCAAAAAAAGAGGCGAAAAGAAAGAAAAGAAACGACGGTGGAATGTTTTTTCCGTCCGTCCTTTCAGGCGGTTAACTTTTATTTAAAGCGGATCGCTTTCCAAATCTTCCACCTTGAAATCTTTAAATTTCTCCGGCAATTTCCCGATTGACTTTAAATAAGGGATGGTTGCTCTCAATTCATCCTTAACTGAAAAAATATCGTCTCTTGACCAATAAATATCCGGGTCGTGGGGTTTTTTTTCTTTATATTCTTTCCGCGCGCGTTCCAAAAAAATAACATAATTTTCCAGTTTTTCAAGAATCGCTTCCATGCTCCACAATTCGCCCAATGTCTTCCCAGTGTTTCTCCTTAGTTCGGTTTCCGGGGAACCGCCGATCGCCCAATGGTCGTCAGCCGTCACCCCCATGTGCCCGTTTCGCCAATGTTCTCTCGCCAACTCTGTATTGTATGGTATTTTTTCGGTCATATTGTGATGCTTCTTTAATTAAACTGCTAAAATTTATTGACGTTGAGTTTATTTTATTGAGCATCAACGCCAATCTCGGTGATTTTCAAACCTCGTCATTATACTCGCGTATTATATCAAATTTTACGCGGCAAAGAGAGTGGGGGCGTTGAAAATTGCTTAATCAAGAAATTTAGTTACTCATTATAATAATTTTTTCTTATCTATCAATATTTATCCGGACTTTCTCATCCTGTAAGTTCCCGTTCGCAAAATACCAATGTCTCCCAAGTGTCAAATTTAGACAACCCTTCCTCTTTGGTTTAATAATCACATTGCGATGCAGGACTGGCGCAGATGTTGGAAAAATTGACCCTTGCTTCTAAAATTTATCAAAAACCATTACAATTAAAATATGGATAACCAAAAAGGCTTCGCCAACATACTTGTCCTTATTGTGGCGCTCATTATTATCGGAATTTCTGGTTACTATGCCATTTCCCAAAAGGAGAGCGGGCTTCCGATTTCACAGACACAAGTTGATAAGAGTTTCAATCAAAAGCATATTTTACCGAAGACGCAAAAGAATAAAGTTAACAAACCATCAGCGGTTTCTCCTAAAAAACAAAAAATTGCAGCGCCGAGCGAGCAAGCAAAACCGGTTCAAACAAAAACTCTTGAGCCGACGCCCGAGCCAATTCCCGTGACTCTAAAAATACCTGAGTCAACGCCGATTAAAATAACTTCCTGCAGAACAATCGGCGTGGCGGGAAATTATTTCATTTCCGGAGATTTACTGAACACGAAGGCTGAACCGTGTATCAAAATTCAAAATGCGAATAATGTAATCCTTGATTGCCGGAACCGCGTCATTACGGGGAAAAATGAGAACCATGATATTTATGTCAAGGGAACTTCTAATTTCAAAATTAAAAATTGTAAATTAGTGTCAAGTATAAATGTTTCCGCGGATGTATCCAGCCAACACGTTTTTCGGATTGAAAACTCTAAACTGGGCGAAATAGACAACAGTAGCATTGACGGAAATTTCGCGAGCATAAGCGGCTCTTCTTTCATAACCATCAAAAAAAGCGCCTTCACCGGCCAATTGAGTGTATATAAATCCAATAATGTAATCATAAAAGACAGTAGGTTTTCCAACGGAATGGACCCGATTACACTTCAGGAAGGCAATAATAATTCTGTTATTTCCAGTTTGATAGACGGCAAATCCGATGGGGTCTTCAGGGGGTTTAACGGGAGTATCGGCGCGGATGACGGCATTGTTATAAAAGACGAAAGTGGCGATGTTATCCAAGGAAATACTTTGCGAAATTTTTTTGATTGCGCCATTGAGAATATAGGCGGGATGTTTGACGCGAAGATTGTCGGCAATAAGGCGAGTAACGCCGGGGTATGTTTTTTGGGTGGTTGGTATTGGAGTAGCGTGAAAGGAATTGTTGTTAAAGACAACACGGTCAGCGATACTCCGACACTCTTTTATTTTTTCCGCCAATACAGCTTAAAGCCAAACGAGAAATATGTCTATTTTCAAAACAATACTTTTGAAAATAACAAGATGAGCAATCCAAAACTTAATACAAACTTTTCCTTAGCGGCCAAAATGGTCTTTAACGGGACATTCGTCCCCATGCAAAAGTATTTGCTTGGGAACAATATTTTAAGAAATAACGATTTCACCAAAGTTCTCGGACCCATCCATATCGCTCCCGCCAATTTAATCAAGGATGGCGGCGGGAACATATGTTCCGGCGCCGAGGAAGATGTCAGAGGGGGCGGGGACCCTTTAGCTTTTAATTGCAATTAAAAGACAC
>QIJB01000018.1 GCA_003231675.1 Candidatus Campbelliibacteriota bacterium
TTTCGGAGGGCTTATTTTGAAATCAATGGTTTTCATTCGGCAGTTCTTTTATCATTTCCAGAATTTTCAGCGCCTCATCCTCCGGCAGTTTACTTATCGCCAAATCTCCGTGGGCGAGAATGTAGTCGCCGATTTTCGGCTCTTTGAGCAGATTCAGGTCAACCGTGTGATTGTGGTCCGAAGAACTGACAACGGCCTTCTCGCCGTTTATTTCCGTTATTTTCATTGGAGTTGCTAAACACATTACTTTGATTTTATCCCATTTTCATATATAATGCAATGTAAGAGTGGGAAGATTGCAAATTTTTTTTGAGAGAAAAAGACCGCAATTTCTTGTTCAAATGGGTGTTTTATCAATTAACGGCGTTTGCGGGCTGGGGTGTTTTAGAGAAAAGTTGAGTGTCTGGCTTTTTTATTACAATCGCGGGGCTTGAAATTTGATTCGCGATTATTCACTCCGTTCACAAGCATAACTAAAATGAAAGAGGTAATAATCTACACAACCCCGGGTTGCATTTATTGCGTAATGGCGAAAGACTGGTTTCGCAAAAATGACATTAGTTTCACGGAACATAATGTTGCGGCTGATGCGGAAAAACGTGAAGAAATGATTAAAAAAACGGGACAAATGGCTGTGCCGGTAATAATGGTGGACAATGATATTATAATCGGTTTTGACAGAAAGAAACTGGCGTCTTTGCTCGGCATATAAAAAACTTTTTCAGTTTCGCGGCAAATGCGAAACCGACGCGGGGTGTTTCTTTGCCTGCCGGCAGACAAGCCCGCGCAAGGCCCTCGTAGTTCAATGGATAGAACAAGTCCCTCCTAAGGACTAGATGCAGGTTCGATTCCTGCCGAGGGCACATCAAGTCGCTTGTCGCGTCTTTTTAGGGGCGTGAGTGGTCGCCCGATTTTATTTTTAAAAACTTGAAAATAAAATCAATTTATAATTTAATAGAGAAGTATGGGCCCATGGTATAGTGGCAACACACATCCATGGCATGGATGAGTTCGGGGTTCGATTCCCCGTGGGTCCACAAAATAACGAAGACAATGCAAAGCATTGGATGACTATATTTTGTGAACCCCACGGGGAATCGAAAGGCGGAGTCCCGCTTTTAGCGGGACGAGCCAGGGTCGTGAGCCGCATAAAACCAGGGAGCAAAGTGACCATGGTTTTAGCGGACTCCTGACCGATTCCCCGTGGGTCCACAGATTTGAGCAAAGCGAAAAGCTGGGGAACCACAGCAAGCAAACTGCTTTGCTTGCGTGGGGAATCACCACAAAGGGCACTTCTTGTTTTATGAATAAAACAAAGTCGCGAAAGGCGGAGTCCCGCTTTTAGCGGGACGAGGCCGGGGAGGAAGTTCTTAACGAGCGAAGCGAGTTTAGAAACTTGACCCTGACCCCCTGTGGTTGAAAAGCGATGTTATTGCTTTTCAAGGGCAAACACCTTTTAAATATTAAATTGTTGCCCCGGACGATAAAAATCAATTTAAAATAAACATTGCAAATCGCGCGGGGATTTGCTAGTTTGGTATCGGAAAGAAAACTTTGACAATATAATAACTGAGTAAAAATAAAAGTAAAAAAGGAGGTCAAGATGCAGAATATAGTTTTGGTCTTAATAACGGCCATTGGTTTTGGAGTATGGCCGTTATTGGCTCGCTACGCGGGATTGAGTTCAATCGCGACGGCGCTTTTAATCGCGTTGGGAACTTTGTTCCCAGTGATGATTGGGGCAAGATTTATGCCGTTCAATTATGGTCAGACTTCAGGCAGGGCGATAGTAATCGGTCTGTTGGGAGGGGTCATAAACGGAGTTGCTTTTCTGGCTTACAGCCGAGTAGTTAGCAACCCGGAACTCAATTTATCCGTATATATTCCGGCAATGGTTTTGATTTCTGTTTTTGTGACCGTTGTGGGAAGCGCGTTTTTTTTCGGTGAAACTATAAGTATAAATAAGGTTGCGGGCTTCATTTTAATGTCCGCCGCCATTTACTTCTTTTTCAAATAAAAGTAAAAGACCCTGAAAACATCCAGGGTCTTTGTTTATTGGTTTAAACTTGAGAAAGAGGGATACGGGAAAGGTAGTTAACTATCAAAATGCACTCGGGTTTTTTATCCGTTTTTTATTCTCAGTTTTTGTATCCGTTCCTTGTCTCGTTTGGGAAGGCGAATGGTCAGGATTCCCTCCTTGAGGGTCGCCTCCGCTTCGTCAGGATTTATTTCCTGTGGTAAGAGGATTGAGCGGGAAAATGATCCCCAGTAAAGCTCTTGGTAAAAATAATTTTCTCTTTCCACTCTGTGGCTTTCTTCTCTGCGTCCGCGTATTGTTATCATTTCTTGCGTTATTGAAACATCCAGATCGTCAGGTTTTACGCCCGCGACGATGGCTTTGATGATTATATCGTCGTTTGTCTGATAAACATCCACCGTCAACTGCCCCTCTTCATTGTTTTCCTCCATCCAGTCGCCACTTTCCTCAATGGACTTTTCGCACGGCTCCTCAATTTGTTCTGCCCGGGAACTGCCCGTCAACTTTTCAAAAAAAGATTTTTTCATATTTTTTACGTTATTGTTAAAATTGATAATAATTGTTTCTTACTGGTTATTTTACATCAGATTCGGAATTAATAAAAGCGGTGATTGAGTCCACCCGTTTCTGCACTCCTCTGGTAATTTAGATGTATAATACTCCGACCTTAGCAAAACATCAAACGGCGTCATTTTGTT
>QIJB01000001.1 GCA_003231675.1 Candidatus Campbelliibacteriota bacterium
AAAGCGGCGACAATCACATTGGGCAGATAATACAAGACAACATCCCTCAAAAAGGAGTTAACTTGACTCAACCCGAGAACATCTATGGAAGCGACCAAAAAGACGATTATAAAAAACCATCTCACAAGTCCTCCTATAAAGGCTCCCGCGTCAAGGCGAAAACCCGCTTTTGAAAGCGTTTCTTCCGCTCCCAACGCTTGAAGGGCGCGATCAACTTTGAAGGCGCGCACAATTTGGCCCAAGGCAACGGCAATTATCCAACCAATGATGAATATCGCCAAAGCGATTACGAGCTGGGGAATAAATTTTACCACCCCTTCCCATAACTGCTGAAATGACCCGATTAACAATTGACCCCAAGTTTGAACTATCATATTTTAAAACTTATTACACATAATAAAGATGCAACTCGACCACTTTTCCAACAAAGAAAAGCTCACTTACATTATATCAAATATCTGTCCTATTGAGAATTTTTTCGTGTGGATAATCCAGTATGTCATGGACAAATCTGTCATACATTCCCAAACGATAAGAGAAGTCTTTTGAACTGAAAACGGCGTAAACGAGTTCCTTCCCGATTTCCGCTTCTAGTTTTTCAAACACCGATCCAGAACTCCTTTTTTAATGCCGTCGCCGACCAGTAAGAGATCCACGCGACTGCCGGTTGACTGAATGAAAATTCCGGATAAAAGAATAAGTTTTATTTTCCCCGCCTTTTTGAAACTTTTTATCATTTTTTCTCTGTCAATCGGGGCGGAATTGAGAACAAGATTTTTAAGCGGTGAAAGAAAAACGAAAGATTCGTCCAAAACCCATCCTTGGACTTTTTTCCTGTCATTCTTTATTTTTCCGTTTTTGAGTTTTATCAATTCGTCAACGGTTTCTTTCTTTGATTTGATAAAACCTATTTTACTCAAAAGAGAAATCTCCCGTCGGGCAAGGTTTGAAAGAACCTTGCACCTGCGGGAGATTTCTCTTGAGATGAAGAGTGTGTCCGGGTTCAGCAAGAAAAGACGGATAATTTTAATTCTCGCCACCGAACCGAACAATTTTTCCAACACTCCTGTTTGCATTTGCACATTATATCACATTTTAGCCGGCGAAAAAAGCGCCGACGAAAATGTTATTTAAGTTCAACAACAGCTCCCGCCTCCTCCAACTTGGCTTTCAACTCCTCGGCTCCTTTTTTGTCAACTCCTTCTTTGACTACAGTCGGAGCTTTGTCCGCCAAATCTTTCGCCTCTTTAAGCCCAAGAGCGAGAGAATCTCTCAAGGCTTTGATGACCTGAATTTTTTGTTCTCCGGCGCTTTTCAATTCAACATTAAATGATGTTTTTTCTTCCGCCACTTCCTCTCCTCCGGCTCCTCCGGCAACCGGCGCCGCGACCGCGACCGCCTGAGCGGAAACTCCGAATTTTTCCTCAAGAACTTTGACAAGTTCGGAAAGGTCAAGAACGGACATTTTTTCCACTTTTTCCACTATGTCCTTGAATTTTTCCGGAACTTCAACACTTTTTTCTTCTTTTTTTATTTCGTCTGTCATGATATTTATTGACTCCGGATTTCAAACGATTTTGAAATCCGGAATGCGCGATTGAAAAATTAATTTTAATTACGACCTTGAATTTTTAATTTCATTTAAAACCCCGACAAAGTTCCGGGTAACGCCGTTCAGCGTTCCCACAAGCCCTTGAATCGGTGAATTTATGACATTGACAAGCTGTCCGAGAAGAACTTCGCGAGACGGAATATTGGCGAGCATTACGATGGTTTCCTTGCCGACAACTTTGTTTTCAAAAACTCCGCCCAACAGTTTGATACTGTTTTTTTTGGCGAAATTTTTCAGCTCTTTGGCGCATGCCGCCGGATCTCCCTCGGAAAACGCCGCCGCAACCTCTCCTTCAAGTTCCGGGATTTCGCCCTCAAGACCGAAACTTTCCAACGCTCTCCGGAGCAATGTCTTCTTGGCAATCAGGTATTTCGCTCCCGTTTTTCTGAGGATATCCCTCAGTTCGGTCGCGGCGGCGACATTCAAGCCGTGGAAGTTGACGAAAATAATAACTTTCGCCGCCTCCATATTTTCTTGAAGATTCTTCAGTATTTCTTCTTTTTTTTCTTTTGTGATAGCCATAATAATAAAAAAGCGGCCCGGAGCCGCAAAACGCAAAATTGCATTTTACCTAAACAGGTCTTATTGGAACGCCTGTCGTCTACGGTTTATGTTTAAAGTATATTCTTTTTAAAAAATATGTCAAATCTCGCTTGGACGCCCGGTGTCCGAGCGAGATTAAAGTTTGCCTATTTTCCAAACCCCGGAAGAGGAAAAAACAAAGACAATGGAAACGGGTTCGTAAACCATAAAGACTTTTTTATCGGCGGAATAATCCCCTTTTGAGCGCAATGATTGTTTGAGAACAATCAAAAATGAAGACAGCTCTCCGCGCTTTTTCATTTCCGTCAAAACGGCCCTCCATTTTTCCCGCCTTTGGGGAATAAAATATTTCACGGCTGTTTCACGGTTCCCTTCTTCAACGGCTGAAATGAACATTTTTAAAGTTTCTCTCGGAACGGAACCTCCGTAATTGTCTTTCGCGACTATGTTGACGCGCTCAACTTGTCCGCCGTTTAAATTGACAAGGTAGGCGAGCAGAAAAATTCCTCCGAAAATAATAACGGAAAAACCGATTGAAAATTTCAAAAATGTTTTGTTGAAATATTTCATATGTTTCAGTTTGTTTTTTCCAAATTTTCCAAAGGCAAGCCCGAAATCGGCAGGATGGTTTGCGGGAATGGAAAATCGCCCAATCTTTTTTCTCGCGGAAAGCTCTTTAATTCACCAAAAGCGAAGAAGACGAAGCTTCTTTGTCGCCACAATCGTCTTTCGGCAAGCCAACTTCGTTCAATGAACAAGTTCCCGTTTCAAGAAGATTCGTTCCCGTTCCGCGCTCCGCATTTATCGGGGCAACTTTTTGGGGAGCGTTTGTCACTTTGGGATAAAGAAGATAGACACCGACGGCGGCGACAAGCAAAAAGATAATCGTGAAAAAGACTTTTCTCATATTCTTCATTCTAACAAAATTTCAGCAAAAACAAAATGGGCGAATTTCCATAAAAGCAAAAATCCCGCTTAAAGCGGGATTTTTGCTTTTAGCCTCCGCTTTGTTCCGCGAACGGAACCGAGCGGTCACAAGATGGCTAAGATTATTAGTTGAGCGAGTAAGAACCGGT
>QIJB01000032.1 GCA_003231675.1 Candidatus Campbelliibacteriota bacterium
CTGTCTTTGCTTTTGAGCTGGTCCTTGTAAAATTTTCTTGCGTCTTCGTATTTTGAATATATCCCGTAATACTTGTCCATCTTGCAATGATAATCCAACATCAAGCCAGCCAACTCAACAATACCGTCCAGATCCTTCAAATTCGCCTTTCTTATTTTTATTTTCATATTTCCATTTTAACATACCGCCTCGGATTCCTCCACTTGGTGGCTTCTAAGTTCAAGAAATAATGAATAAAAAAACCGGGGCGCGGTTGGCCCCGGGTGTTCAAAAACGGAAATATCCGTTTTTATTCTATTATTTCATCCACCAAAGACAACTTAAGCGCCTTTGCCGGTGATATGGTCGCCTCGGCGGCGAAAAATGCCTTGATTTTATCCATCGGGAGCCCTGTGCGCTCCCTCATCATCTTATACATGCCCTCGTTCATTTTTAAGAGGCAGTCAAAAATTTTGCCGACATCCCTAATGTCATACTGGGTATTCTCAGTGAATTCAACATTCGCCCAGTGGAATCCCAAGTATGCTTCCTTTTTTATTATCCGCCTTAAAGCTCCTTGAAAAACAAGCAAGGAGCCGGAGTAGGCATACTCCTCAACAATACATATTGTCGGAGCGAAGCACGCTCGCAACAATCCGTATATCATCATTGATGATATTACGCACCCTCCGTTTCCTTGGCGAATCCGGACGGTAATTCCCTCAAGACTCTCATCTTGCATTTTTAAGAGAGCTTTCTGGAAAGCGATTCCAGTCGCAGGACTGATTTCGCCGAACATTACTATAACCCTCTTGTTAATATCAACCGTCATATCCGCGCCCCTAACAACCCTGAACGTTGATTTCCTTTCTCTCTTTTTCATTTCCTGCCTCCTTTATCTTTTTTGTTTTCCTTTTTTTATTTAAAAGAGCGCTTCCCTTATACTGCATTTATAGTAGCAACAGGGCGGGATTGTGTCCACCTTACCCACTTGGCGGCTTAGCCGCTAAGTGGAGATTATCGGAAAAGTATCCCCTGTTTTCTCAGATCCCTCCTGAGCTCAAGATAATTCGGGAACACCCTTCCGACAAGCGCCCAAAACTTCGGAGAGTGGTTCAATTCATTCAGGTGGCACATTTCGTGGACGATGATGTAGTCCCGCAAAATCTCCGGCAAGAAAATGATTTTATAATTGAAATTAAGATTTCCCTTTTTTGAACAGCTCCCCCAGCGCGTCCTCTGATTTTTTACGCAAATTCTATTGAACGAGCAACGATAGATTTCGCCATAAAAGGCGATTCTCTCTTTGATAATCTCAAGCGCCTTCTCTTTGTGCTTCAGATAATCACCGCGCGAAAATTTCCGGACCGCGCCGGAATCCATGCTCTTGAACAAATCAAGTTTGTCCGAAATCCACCGCCTTTTAGAGAAGACGAATTTTTCAACGGCGGACGGATTAACCCCCATCGGCGCCGTGACAACAACGCTCCCGTCACAACGCACCGCAAGGCGCACCCGCCTCGCCCTTTTGCTTTTCCGCAATGTGTACTCGGGAATTTCACTCATAAAAACAAGCGCTAAAACTTTTTAATAATTCAAAAAACATTTTCCGTTCGCGCTGCGTTAAAAAATCTCAATTCTCCGGCCGCGCGAGAGTTACCGCCCGCCGTACAGCCCGACAAGTTCGGCGGAATCCAAAATGGCGCCCTCCATCACCCTTTCCATTTCCTCTTTGCGTGCGGTCGCCGGCAAAGAAAGCTTCCTGTCCAGTGCGTAAAGCTTGAAAAAGTAGCGATGCGTTCCGCTCGGCGGACAGGGGCCGCCGTATGAATTTTTTCCAAAATCGTTGATACCCGAGACGAAACCGTCCGGGACGGAATTCTCCTCCACGCCGACCGTTTCAGGGGGAATGTTCCAAAGAAGCCAATGAACCCAAGTTCCCGCCGGAGCGTCCGGGTCCTCCGCGACGAGCGCCAAGCTTTCCGTTCCGTCCGGAATGCCGGCGAAAAGAAGCGGCGGATTGACGTCTTCCCCGTCGCAAGTGTATTTAGCGGGAATGAATTCGTTGTTTTCAAAAACGGGACTGCTGATTTTCATTTTCGCTTGCCGACCGGCGGAAACTCCGATCGCTTCCTTCGCGGGAGAAGCCGAAAATTCCGCCGGCGTTTGATAAAAATAATAAAAAATAAGGCCGACCGCCAAAAATATCAAGATGACAATAACCGTTAATTTCATAAAATATTTCGGTGTCAAAATGAAACGCTCACGATAATCTCCCTTTTCCTCGGGCCGTCAAATTCAAAAAGCGCGATTCTCTGCCATGTTCCCAGAACGAGCTTCCCGTTCTCCACCGGCAAAACCAGCGAGGTTCCGACGAGTGAAGACAGTATATGGTCCGGCATGTGGGCGGGATTGTGCGGATGGCGGAAACCGCCGGCCGGCTCAGGAATAAGATTCGCGAGCGCGGAAAGATAATCCTCATCCGTGCCACCCGGATCCAAGTCGGCGGTCGCCAGCGCCGCCGTCGTATGAAGCAGAAAAACAAGACACGCGCCATTTTCCGCGCCGAGTTTCGCCAAAATCGCGTTCACTCTGTCCGTGATATCCTCCACCTGCCGCTTCTTTTCGGTTTCAATGAAAATCTTCTCGCTCATTGATTTATTATACCACGCGCACCGCAATCCGCACCCGCCTCGCTCGTTTGCTTTTCCGCAATG
>QIJB01000013.1 GCA_003231675.1 Candidatus Campbelliibacteriota bacterium
ACTTTTCATCGCTATAAAGAAAACCGCGCTCGCCAAAAAAGAAAGTGCCAAAATGACAACCACTAAAAAATAGAATTTTCCGCTCGGTTTGAAGTTTGGCTCTTTCAATTGTCTTTTGTAATTGTAATGTCTGAGAAAAAAATACAGAGGAAAAAACGGAAACCAGGAAATAAAAGTCAAAAACGCCCAAAGGACGGGAGTTATTATTTTAACCCCTGATTTTGCGTATTTCTCGGCATCGCGATAAACAAATACGACACTGAGAGCGATTATCGCCAAAAAAAGAGTATTTAGAAAAAGCGATATGTTCATTGTTTCGGAAAATTAAAATTGCCGGAAAACTGAAAATTTTTAAAGGTAATTTTTCAACAACTCAACGTGTTTGAGAAGCATCGCGCAGTATCCCCATTCGTTGTCATACCATGAGAAAATCTTTACGAGGTCACCGCCAATTACTTTGGTAAAATCCGGATCAACAATGGAACCGTAAGGTTCGCCAAGAATATCGGTGGAAACCAGAGGTCCTTCGGCAACTTTTAAAATTCCCTTCCATTCGGACTTTTGAGCCGCCTCTCTGAAAATCTCATTTATTTCTTCCACTGAAGTCGCGCGTTCCGCTATAAAAGTAAAATCAATAATGGATCCCGAGATAACAGGAATTCTCAAAGCCACTCCGTCAAATTTATCTTTCATCTCCGGTATCGCTTTCGCCGTGGCAATCGCCGCCCCCGTTGTTGAAGGGACAATATTTGCCGCCGCCGCTCTTCCTCTCCGCCAGTCTTTCTTGTCCGGTTTATCTACCAGTCCTTGAGATGCCGTATATCCGTGCACCGTGCTGAGAATGGCTTTTTTGATTCCCGGATTTTTCATCATAACGGAAACGACCGGAGAAACGGCGTTTGTGGTGCAAGAGGCGTTTGAAGTAATCTTTGATTTCACGGCGGCTTCAATACCGACATTCGGAGTCAATATACCCGCCTTTTCCGGACTGTCCTCAGAATCTTTGGCGGGGGCGGATATAACAACCCTCCTCGCTCCCGCCGTTAAGTGCGCCTTCGCTTTCTCGTAGGATGTGAAAAAGCCGGTTGACTCAACAACAATATCAACATCCATATCTCCCCAGGGCAAATTGGTCGGGTCCTTTTCTTGATAAAAATTTATTTTTGAAATCTCTTCATCTGAAATTTCAAATTTTCCATGAACGCTGTCATGTTTCAAAAGATAAATCAAATTATCTTTTTCCGCCAAATCGTTGACGGCAACCACCTCAATCCCCGGGTGATTGTATGCCTGTCTGAAAAAAATTCTACCTATGCGGCCAAAGCCGTTAATTGCTATTTTCATATTTTTTTACGCTACTTGTAGCTTTTTAACTTTATTTTCTAAAAATCCAACTCTCCTTTTTAATTTAAAAACATCATTCGCCAACGCATCCGTATCCTCTTTTGACATTCCGGAAACCTTCTCCATTTTTTGTTCAAGTTCTTCGAGTTTGCTCCAAACGCCTCTCATCTCAATTCTCATTTTGTGAATTTCCTCTTTGATATCGCAAATATCAGTTTCAATTTTATCAAACCGCCTATCAATTTTATCAAACCGCCTATCCATACTATCAAACCGCCTATCAATATTTCCAAACCGCATATCAATATTTCCAAAACGTTTATCGACCGACACGGCAAATTGATTCATTGTTTTTACCAAACCGTCTGTTCTTTTTTCTTGCTTTTTAAAGCCTTTTTCCATTAAGCCAGCCAATCCGTCAAGAGTTATTGCTTTTTTCTTTTTTCTTTCCATAAAATATATTATACACCCACCGCCACAAAATAAAAAGCGAATGGAAATATCTTAAAATTCAAAGCGAAAAATCATATACTGCCCGCAGTAGTCGTGGAAAGGCTCGCCGAGACCGATGATTCATTCCCAACGACATCATACGCGGAAACGGAGTAAGAGTAAGTTGTGGAAGCGGTCAGTCCAGTGTCGGAATAAGCCACGGCGGTGGTTGAAGCGATAAAGATTCCATTCTCATAAAGATTATATCCCGCCAGCCCGGAGACTTCTTCTCCAGCGGAAGAGATGTCGGCCGAAGCGGTCCAGCTCAAATCAATTTGAGAGGAAGAAATGGGAACGGTTTTGAGGTTTTTCGGAGTCATCGGAGCCGTGGTGTCAGCCGTGAGAGTTTCCGCGCTTGTTGTTCCGTTATCACTTCCCGTTTCAGATGAACCGGAGTCTTCCTCTGAACCGTTAAAGGTCGTAACGGAAACGGAAGTTGAGGTGGCTGATTCGTTATCGCCGGCGTAGGCGGAAACGGAGTAAGAGTAAGTGGTGGAAGCGGTCAGTCCCCCCTCGTCCGAATAAGTTGTTCTTCCCGTCACTCCGGCTATGTTGTTTCCGTCGCGGTAAATGTTATATCCAGTGGCTCCGGAAGAGGCGGTCCAGCTCAAATCTATTTGAGATGTGGATGTCGCCACGGCGGTGAAGTTGGAGGGGGTCTGTATGAGGACTTTTTGTTGAATTCCCGCGTTGTCCAAGAGTGTCTTTAATTCATCTTTATTGACACAGACATCCTCAATACATAATTCTTTCTTCGCCCGAATGGTATCCGCCACAAATTCTTTCGCGTTAATGACCGCGTCTTTGAACCATGAGAGAATTTGGTCAAGAAGAGGAGA
>QIJB01000098.1 GCA_003231675.1 Candidatus Campbelliibacteriota bacterium
AGCCGAATATCCCGGTTATGAGACCCAACGCGGATATACCCTCGCCTTTTATGCCGGATTTCATTTTTAGTTTAATGGAATATATTGTTATCGTCACAATAAATGAAGATATGACAACCGAAAAAATCATGTAAAAAATCTCAAAAGAAGTTGGCAGTGTCATTCTATAAAATCCCAAAACACCTCCGCCTGGCATCGGTATTGTTATAAGCGCGTAAAAAAACGCATACAATCCTGAGAAAAAAATAAGCGCGCCCAAAAATACAGCCAGATTTTTCCATTCCTTGAAAATCAAAAGGGTATTTTTGCCAATGTTATAAATTTTATTTTCTTTCATAATAATTAGCTGTGTATATTTAATCTAAATTTTTTCATATTTGCCGTTTGACTTCTCTACACTGCGAAAAATAAACCAGCCGTCTTTCCCAATACTCCCAACTTGTTTCCATGAAGAAGTAACCCCCGCATAAACTCTTATATCGGGAGAAAGCAAAACAGTGGGTATTTTTGTAATGGAATATTTTTTAACAAATGCCTTGCCTTGCGTTGATGCAACATCGTATGTCTTAACACTGTTAAAAAATACACCCGCTTTTTGCAAAATTGTTATGTATCCATTTTCACTAAAGCAATCTTGGCATTTTTTATCTTTAAGCAAAATGGCGTCCACTGCACCTCTGACTTTTTTGTCCGCTATATTATAATAGGGAGGCAAATTTTCAATGATAATATGCCCATTTTCATTTCTGCCGGATAACATTTTCCATGCAGACGCAATATCTTTATTTTTTATATCTCCGGCCACTACAACAGCCGGAAGATTTTTAATGCCATACAATTTAATATAGCTGAGTGAAAGCGGGTTGTTATACAATATGTCATTACTTGTATATTTGATATTATATTTCGTATCAAGCATTTTTATGGCTTTATTGACATCAAAACATTTTTGACATGCATCTTTTGGCGCCTCTATAACCATAAAAGACAATTGCACCGGTTTGGCTACAAGTGAATTTGATATATTATTTGTTGTAAATATGTTTACAACATAAAGTATTGCGAGAGCTCCGAACAATACAAATATTATTTGTATTTTATGATATTTCATATTTCTAGCCACAACCGCCAACCTGACTTTGAAATCCGTTTGAATTGCCTTGAGCCTGCGTACTTGCCGCCCTTATTGAACCATTTGCTACGGCATTCAAAAGTTTTTGAGTCTGAAATACTTGTATTCCGGCTATAATAACAAGCACGGCAATAACGGCAATCAACGCATTCGTAACATTAAAGTTGTTGCCCGCTGTTTTTGCGGTAAAAACATTCTCTCCATGATTGCTTTCATGATGAGACGCCTTACTATGATTATGTTCGTAATTCTGCTCGTGATTGTATTTTTCTTTTTCCATATTATTATTAAAAATTAAACCTAATAAATTTTTTATATACCCATATATAATTCCAAGGGTAACGATATATGAACATAAGTATACTCACTTCGTTTTTCATAGTCAAATAATTCTGTTGCCAGCATTTCCATAAAAGCAACTAATATCCTTATGGATATAGAAAATTTAACATTAAAGTTATCCACTCTCAGGCATTGTATTTGAACAATTATTCAAATACAATGTAATTATGGGTATGCTTAAAAGACAAGTGAGACATATGGGGTATTGTTGCATTGGTCCTACAATTACACCCCAAAAAATAGAGAGATTAAAAAACAAAATCGCCGAAGATGAGAAATTAAACGCAACAGGGAGATATTTTGCGATTTTGGCGGGCAAAACGAGATTAAAAATTCTCTATCTTTTGCAAAATGAAAAAGAATTGTGCGTTTGCGATATTGCGGATATTTTGGAAACTACAGTGTCCGCGGTTTCTCATCAATTAAAAATTTTACGCGCGTCCGGAGTTGTCGAATTCCGCAAGGACGCGCAAACTATTTTTTACTTTCTTTCCATGGAAGGCGGAAGGGAATTAAAAAATCATTTTTAAAATAAATTATGAAAAAATTTGACCTGATTATTATCGGAGGGGGAGCGGGGGCGTTTGCCACTTGCCACCGCTATCCGCGCCAATGAACTGAAAGTAAAAACCGCGATTATCAACGCCGGACTTCCGCTTGGCGGAACTTGCGTTAATGTCGGATGCTTGCCGTCAAAAATACTTCTCCATGCCGGCGAGGTATTGCATATGGCAAAAAATCATAATATCGGAGGAATTGAAATTGAAGTGAAAAAATTTGATTTTAATAAAGTGGTAAAAGATGAAATGGCAATGGTTAAAATGTCGCGAAACGATAAATACGAAAAAGTGCTCGCAAATCTTGAATACGTAACCCTTATTGAAGGTTACGCGAAATTTACAGGAGAAAAAGAAGTGGAAGTGAGCAGTCCCGCTTCCGCTAAGGATTCGGAGGGAAAGGAAAAACTCTCAGCTGAAAAGTTTGTTATCGCCACGGGATCAAAGGCGAATGTTCCGCCGATAGAAAATATCAAGGAGGTTGGTTTTGTCACTCATATTGAAGCTCTGCAACTTGAGGAGCAACCGAAAGAATTGGTGATTATAGGCGCCGGTCCCGTCGGGCTTGAGTTCTCTCAGATGTATTCTCGCTTCGGAACAAAGGTGACAATTCTGCAAAGAGACAAAAATATTTTTGGCAATGGCGAACCGGAGCTCATCGCCCGCCTCGCGGAAATCTTGAAAAAGGAAGGCATTGTCATTAAAACAAATGTTGATATAAAAAGCGTGAAAAAAGAAAAAGGCAAGAAAATCGTTGTTTTTGAAATTGACGGCAAGCAAGAGGAAGTATCCGCCGATGAAATTCTCTTGGCGGCCGGCAAAACGCCAAACACCAAAAAACTGGGGCTTGAGAATGTCGGAGTTGAAACAAATGACGGGCATGCCATCGCGGTGAATAAATTCTTTCAAACGAATAAATCGCATATTTTTGCGATTGGCGATGTTTCAAACGCTCCCTTGCGGCTTGAAACAACCGCCGGACACGAGGGAACGCTTGTCGCCGAAAACGCGGTTTCCGGAGCGAAAAACAGCATTGATTATGACACCGTGCCTTACACTATTTTCACGGATCCTCAATTCGCGAGCGTTGGTTGGACGGAGGAAAGACAAGTTAAGGAGATGGGAACTTGCGCTTGCCGAACCGTTCCTTTTACAATCATCCCCAAAGCGCAAATTATCCGTCGCACGGAGGGATTGATTAAAATGGTAATTGACCCCAAAACAAAACAGATTCTCGGTGTCCATATTCTCGCGCCGAACGCCGGAGATTTAATCGCGCAAGCCTTTGTCCTTATAAAAAATAAAAACACCATTGATGATGTTTTGAGTTCCATGCCCGTATTCCCGACGCTTTCCGAAAGTTTTAAGTATGCCGCTTTGGCGTTCACGAAAGATTTATCCAAATTAAGCTGCTGCATTTAAAAATATGTCCAATAAGAATGACAAAAAACAAATTAAAAAAGATAAGTTTGGGCCGGAATATCTCATAAAAATTTACGATCCTAAAATAGGAATGGAAGCGTTTCTCGTAATTGACAACACGGTTTTAGGTCCGGGCAAGGGCGGTATCAGAATGACACCCGACATAACGGAAGAGGAGGTGTGGCGACTCGCTCGCACAATGACTTGGAAAAATGTTTTGGCCGGCATTCCGTTTGGAGGGGCGAAGGCGGGTATCGTTTGGGCGGGAGGTTCAGACAAGTTGAAGAAGCGATATATTCAAAGTTTTGCCGGGGCGATTGGTTCGCTTACGCCGAAGAAATATATTGCCGCGCCCGATGTGAGTACTGGTGAAAAAGAAATGCAATGGTTTGTTGAGACAATCGGGAATTGGCATTCCGCGACAGGTAAGCCTGCAAAATATTGCACGAAAGCATCAGCTAAAAAAGCTGAGAAATGCGGAATTCCGCATGAATTTGGCAGTACGGGGTTTGGAGTGGCCCAGGCCGCAAAAGTCGCCGCCGATTTAAGGGGTCTCGATATTGGAAAAGCTACAGTAGCGATAGAAGGATTTGGCAATGTTGGAAGTTCCGCCTTTAAGTATTTGGATGAAATGGGAGCCAATATTATTGCCGTGTCTGACAGAGGGGGAACTATATACGATTTGAAGGGTTTGAATGAACAAAAACTTTCTCATCTCAAATCTCAAAAAAAGTCCGTAACAGAATATATAGAGGGGGCAAAGCTCACCCGTGATGAAATATTCGCTTTGAATGTTGACATTTTAATTCTTGCCTCCGTCACGGATGTGATTGATGAACAAAACAAAGACAAAATAAAAGCAAAAATCATTGTTGAGGGCGCCAATATTCCGATGAAGGAGAGCATAGAGGAGGAATTGTTTAAAAAAGGGATTTTGATTGTTCCCGACTTGATAGCCAACTCCGGCGGAGTGATTTCTTCATACGCTGAATATCGCGGTTATGATGCAAAAAAAATGTTCGGATTGATAAAAAGAAAAATTACAAATATAACAAGAGCTGTTTTAAAAGAGAGCCTTAAGGATAATGAAAATCCAAGAGCCATCGCTCTGAGGATTGCGAA
>QIJB01000024.1 GCA_003231675.1 Candidatus Campbelliibacteriota bacterium
AGAGGAAACCCGGGTGGATATCTTAACGCTTCGGTTGATATCGCCAGTTGGTTTTTGCCACTTGGAAAAGTGGTTGCCAGAGAAAAATTCAGTGATGGGAAGGAGGTTCTTTACAAAAGCAAAGGATATGACATCTTCAAGAAATTACCAATGGTTATTCTTGTGGATAAGGGAAGCGCTTCGGCCTCTGAAATATTGGCGGGTGCGTTAAGCGAACACGGTGTTGCCACGCTGGTTGGCGAAAAAACTTACGGCAAAGGTTCGGTTCAGGAATTGATTAAAATAACCCCGGAGACATCTTTGAAATTAACCATCGCCAGATGGCTCACTCCGAATGGAATATCAATATCAAAGCAAGGGCTTGAGCCGGACATAAAAGTTCCTTACACAAATAAGGATCTTGAAGCGGGTCGGGATCCCCAAATGGAGAAAGCCATTGAGCTCCTTCTGAAAAAATAATCTCCCGCTTCTTCGCTTTAATTTTCGCGAGAAAACCGGACTTTTAATCGGGAAGATTTTGTGTTAGTGTTAGTGTGTTGGACACAAGTTTGTTATTAAAAGTTTAAAGTCTTATTTCAAAAAAATGAAAATAATATTATCACAAGATGTTCCCGGCTTGGGTCGGAAATATGACGTAAAAGAAGTTCGCGACGGTTACGCGCGCAACTTTCTTATCGCGCGGGGGCTGGCGGAGCCGGCCAGTCCGAAGAAAATTGAGGCGGTTAAGATTAGGGAGAAACAGATTGAGCAATTAAAAAAAGTTGACGAGGACATTCTTGGGAAAAACCTTAAGGCGCTTGAAGGTCTTAAAATATCAATAAAAGAAAAGGCCAACGAAAAAGGTCATCTTTTTGCCGGCATTCGTGAGGAAGATATCAGTAGAATATTGAAAGATCAAAAACGTATTAATATTTCGGCGGATATGATAAGTCTTGAAGAGCCGATAAAGGAAACGGGAGAACATAAGGTAAAGGTGAAGGACAAGGAATTTATTTTTGAGGTTCTCGCCGAATAAGGCATAAATGAAAAAACAGGTTTTGAAAACCCCGCGAAGCCAAACTTCGCGGGGTTTTCCACATTTTGCGGATTGAGCAAGAATGGTGTATGATGGATATCAATGAGCAGATACATTTTTGTTGTCGGGGGGGTTATGTCCGGGGTGGGGAAGGGGGTCGCCTCTTCTTCCATAGGAAAAATTCTCCAAGACCAAGGATACAAGGTAACGGCAATAAAAATTGATCCCTACATAAATGTGGACGCCGGCACGATGAACCCCGTTGAACACGGGGAAGTTTTTGTTACCGAGGATGGGCTTGAGTCCGACCAGGATTTGGGAAACTATGAAAGATTTTTGGATGTTGATATGTATCGTTTCAATTATATGACTACCGGCGCCGTTTACGAAACCGTGATACACAAAGAACGAAATTTGGAGTATGAAGGAAGGTGCGTGGAGGTCGTCCCGGATATCCCGAAGGAAGTCATTTCGCGGATTGAATTAGCCGCCAAGAAAACGGGAGCCGATTTTACGATGATAGAAATAGGAGGGACGGTCGGAGAGTATCAAAATATGCTCTTTTTGGAGGCTGCCAGAATGATGAAATTGAAAAGTCCCTCAAGGGTGATTTTTGTTATGGTAAGTTATCTTCCCATACCGGACAAAGTGGGGGAGATGAAAACAAAGCCGACCCAATATGCCGCCAGGACGCTGAATACAGCCGGAATTCAGCCGGACATAATTATTGCCCGGTCGCGAAGACCTTTAGACGCTCCACGCAAGAGGAAAATTGCCATATTTTGCAACATTAAGGAAAGCGATGTTATTTCCGCTCCGGACATAGAGACGATTTACGAGGTTCCGATAAATTTTGAAAAACAGGGATTGGCCCAAAAAATCATTGAGAAATTCAAATTTCTAGCAAACGGCGACAAAAAAAACGTTCTCGGGAAAGCGGTTGAGAATAAAAAAATGATTTCACGGTGGAAGGCGCTGGTGGAAAAAATCAGAAGACTGGACAACCGGCCGAATAAAAAAACGGTCAAGATCGGAATTGTGGGAAAATATTTTTCAACCGGAAAGTTCATTCTCGCCGATTCTTATATCTCCGTGATAGAGGCGATTAAGCACGCCGCGTGGAAAAACGGGTATTATCCCAACATAGAGTGGATTGATTCTGAACAGTATGAGAAAAACGCGAATAAACTGAAAGAGTTGAAGCGATATGACGGAATTATCGTTCCCGGCGGATTCGGTTCGCGTGGAGTGGAAGGAAAAATAAAAGCCATCGGTTTCGCCAGAAAAGAAAAAATACCTTATCTCGGATTGTGTTATGGAATGCAGTTGGCCGTTATTGAGGCGGCGAGAAATCTCGCGCGCCTGAAGGGCGCCAATTCAACGGAAATAGACGAAAACACGAAATATCCGGTGATACATGTTTCAGAAGACCAAAAGGCAAACATTAAAAATCAACGTTATGGCGGTTCAATGCGGCTGGGCGCTTATCCGTGCGGACTTAAAAAGGGGACTTTGAGCCGCAAGGCGTATAATGAAAATACGGTGCTGGAAAGAC
>QIJB01000071.1 GCA_003231675.1 Candidatus Campbelliibacteriota bacterium
CCGCCTCAAAGCCCGGTTCCGCGTAAACGGGAACTTTAAAAACATCAAGAATGTCGCGCGAACGGTTTATCTGCTCCGCCAAGCTATCGTCCATTTTAGGCCTCTTCCCTTTATACTGCTCGTAAGCGATTTTTCTGAATGTCGGTTCCGGCAAGTCGTAGCAGGCGGCGATGTAGTCTGGTTTAAGTTCACGGATAACTTTCAAGAGAAAAGCGGTGAAACCGTAAAGTGCGCCGGTCGGCTCGCCCTTAGGGGAAGTGAAGTTTGGCAAGGCATGAAAGGCGCGATGCAAAATCGCGTGCGCGTCAAGGAGAACCAGGGTCTTTTTTTTATCTTTCTCCATTTGTTATATTATAGCATTTTGGCGGGTTTTTTATAAAAGAACCCACCATGTCCGGACATGGTGGGTTGCGACCTGTACTTGACGGGTGCATAGGTAACACTTTTCTCAAAAAGGGCGATAAAAAAACCGCTATCCAAATCTTGTTTGAGTAGCGGGGTTGTCAAAGAATGGCTTTGAGCGCGGCCCCTGACCATCCTCACTCGCCTGGTTTTATTTTATTTCTGGCGGAGGTGAGATACTTGGCAGGATTACCGACATGGGAGCAAGCTCCCCTCAAATTTCCGAATTCTTTGAATTTCTTACTGTAAGTATAACTTATTATAAACGGCTAAATTAATTTTGTCGGAAAAACTGTTCGAGCAAAAACGATTTTTGTGCATGGCTGGGAATCATCCCCAAAAGAGGGGTGGTGGTCTTGGCTTAAAAGAGAACTGAAAGCCATGGGCTTAAGGTTGTCGCGCCAACTATGCCAAACTCCGATAAGCCGGATATGAAAGAGTGGCTAAGTCGCTTAAAAAAAGATGTCGGTGTTCTGAATCAAAATTATTACTTCATCGGGCATAGCCTTGGTTGCATAACCATATTAAGATATATTGAATCTCTCAGAAAAAATCAAAACATTGGAGGGGTTATTTTGGTCGCCGGATTCACGTCCAATCTTGGCTACAAGGAATTGAACAGTTTTTTCAAGAATGAAATAAGTTGGAGTAAAATAAAATCTCATTGCAAAAAGTTTACGGTCATTCATTCAAAAAACGATCGTTATGTCTCTCTTCACTACGGATCTTTTTTCAAAAAAAAGCTCGGTGCGAAGCTGCTAATCAAAGAAAAGATGGGGCATTTCACAGACAAGGATGGCGTAAAAAAACTTCCGTCCGCCTTGAAGTCAATATTGGAAATGGAAAAAGGGGAAAGAAAAAATAAACGGGTCCGCCTTAATGTCAAATAGTTTTTTTATTTCAGTTTCTTTCTCATTTTCAGCCGATATTCGGAAAACCCGCGGCTGTTCCAAAATTTGACTCCCGAAACGTTGCGGGTGTCCACCCCAAGTTCCATGTAATTTATTTTTTTCTCTTTAAACCATTTTATCAAAGCGTTGACGAGTTTTTCTCCGGAGCCTTTTTTTCTGTGCTTTTTATCCACAATCAAGGTGTCAATGAAGCCCATTTTTTTAAAATTGGTATAATTCGGCGCCTTATCAATACCACCCTCGCAGTAGCCGATAATTTCCCCATCCGATTCGGCAACAAAAATCTTTGTGTCGCGACGGGTAATCGATGACGCTATATTTTTGTCCAAGTTTTCGTAGCTGGAAAAAGACTTATAGTTTTTATCAAGCTTGCGCTGGTAATCAACCACCTGCTCCAATAAGCCGACAATGTCTTTTGTGTCCTTTTCCCCGGCTTCCCTTATTATTACCTTATCTTTTTGCATTTTATTTTATTTTTCAAAGAAATCTCTCTTTTTCTTTGTTGACTTTATTAAATTGTAGCACACCGCTTTCTTTCTGTCAGTATTGTATTTTCTTTTTTAAAATAATTAACCCTCATCATATCCGGATATGATGAGGGTTAAACTAGGCGGCAGACTTTCAGCTTGTGCCCAGTTTTTTGGGGGGTTTTGAGGCGAAAGGACCAATGTTATTTTATTCTCTCTTTAAGGAATAAAATAACTACTTTTTATAAGGGTCCTTTCCTTTTTACTGCCTCTCCCCCTTTAAGCCTGAACGGTTGTTGCTTGCGCTCTGCGTGGCGCCCGTCTCGGCTTTTTAGTTGGTTGAAGCATACTTGTTGCGCCGTTGCGTGATGTTGAATGAAGATACGCTACAGCCTCTGTGAGGCGGGCGTGTCTTCTGCGGCAACAAACACCTTCACCAACTTCATGTGCGGATAAGTGCAACCCATTATTATCAGTTAACGAACCGACAAATGTCTGTGGTTAAAACATTGCTTAAAACATTGCCTAGAACATCCCCTTGGAGTATTGCGCTTCAGAGTTGAATTCACCTGAAAATGTCCGTGGCGTCAGATATCAAAAACTTTATCCTTCTTTTTTTATCTTCTGTGTGCTCAAAATTTATCCGGATGCGGTCTTTGGGCAAAATATTTTTAATTCGTTCCGCCCATTCCACAATTATGATATTTTTGGAGTTGGAAATAAGTTCTTCCCAGCCAAGGTCAAGGATTTCCTTCGGGTCTTCTATCCTGTAAGCGTCGATATGAATTAAATGTTCATATTGTGTTCCTTTCATCGGATTCAATTTGTAAACTTTTTGTATCGCGAAAGTGGGGCTGGTTACTCTTTCTTTTATTCCCAACGCTTCCGCGAACCCCTGGGTAAAACTCGTCTTCCCGCTTCCCATATCGCCCGTCAAGGCGATTACCGCCGCTCCTGTCGGGCTGAAAGATGTTTTTGTTTTTTGCCGCTCTAATATTCCAACCAAAAACTCAGCGAGTTTTTTGGTCTTAGAAAGATTATCCGCGATGACGGTTTTTTTCATAATAAATATTAAATCGCGCCCGAAAAATTCACCTTAAAAAGAGACGAGGAAATCAACGCAATATTTTTTTCAGTTTTTTTTCAATCGCCCAAAAAACGGTAAAAACAAAAAGAGTGATGGCTGTCACAAAAATGGCTATAAGATAAAGATCAAAGCCTATCGCCATTCCGATTCCGGC
>QIJB01000040.1 GCA_003231675.1 Candidatus Campbelliibacteriota bacterium
TTGAGGTTAAGGGTTTAATCCTGTATAATATAGGTGTGTGGAACGAACGGCAAAATTTTATTTCTATGAACAGAAAAAAGGAAAAAACGGATCCCATCAAGGACTCCCCCAGAGAAGGGCTGGAGATGTATTTTTCGCCGGATGTTTGCGCGCGCTTCGCGGAAGCGGAACAGAATGAGAAAAATTACAGAGTCTCCGCGATATTGGATGATATTATAGTCAAAGAAATGGAAAATCTTAAGGAGCCGATATTCGCGGCGGAACTGGGCGGAGGCGCCCATCCGGACAGGTACCACAATTTTTTCAATAAAATATTAAATAAGCCGGGAGGACGCATTGATTGGGTGGACATATCGCCTTATATGCTTGACTTGGCGAAAAAATACCTTGAGGACAGAAAATACGAGGATAGAAAAGGAGTGATAAAGTTTATAGAGAAGGACATCTTGGGGTATCTGGACGAACTTAAAAACGAAACTCTTGATATAGCCATAATGAAATACACCATTGACCATATAAAAGATTTGGGAAAACTTTTTGAACTCTTGGCAAAGAAATCGAAGAAAGGAGGGAAACTGATATCCACGGCGGACAATCTCAATCCGGAACTCAAGAGCTATTCAACGAACGCGAGGTTCCTTTACAACGGCGAGGAGTTTCCGGATGATGAAACGCGGACGCTTAAAGACGGCGACAGTTTTACCATTAAATTTTTCAAAGAGTCAGGCAATCCTGAATCGGGATATTTGAAAGGAGCGGAAACGGTAAAATACTACCATTCACCGGAAAAAATCTTAAAGCTGGCAAAAAAATTCAAATTTGACACCTTTCTGGGGGACTGGAAAAAAATCGCCGATGAGGATGGACAGGTGGGAGAGAATATGGATCAAGATGTATTGATTTTGACAAAAAAATAGTTCTCCTTTCGCCTTGATTTTTGTCTATCAAAAATCGGCGCAATCAACGCCGATTTCGGCTGTTTTTTATACTTTTATCTTTCCACAATTAGAACATCCGGACTATCAAAATCTTCCGCCGTTTCCTTCAAAATTTTCTTCACCCTTTCTTTATCCAATCCGACAACACCGGCGCCAAGCAGGGGAACGGCAACCGAACGAATCCCCTCTTTCCGGCAGAACTCAAGCGATTTTCTCCAGGCGTTTTCCAGTTTGGCGTATGAAATTATCTCGCGGGTTTTCCAGACTATTGTCGGAATATGAATGACTTTTCGGGCGGGAAGATTCCCCGCCGATGTAACGGCAAATTCTCCCAACGGGCAAAAGCCGATTGCCCGGCTCTCCTTTTCCAGCTCATCTCCCGCGGCGCGAGAAATGGACAACGCCACTCCACCACCATGCTTCAATTCCGAATTGGCGGCATTAACGATGGCGTCGGTCTTTATTTTTGTGATATCCCCTTTGATAAACTTAACCATTTTAAAAAATCAAGCGCTTCCTTATCCTAATATTCTGCGAAAGAACCGAGATTGTTTCCGCAAGCATTCTTTCTTTGCCGAATTCGCTGACCTTTTGTTTGGCGTTTTGAACAATTTTGTTTTTTAAATCCAGATTCTCGCGCAATTCAAGAATCGCCCTTTTCATCTCTTCTTTATTGTCATATTCAAAGAGAAGTCCGGTTTCTCCGTTCTCAATCATTTCCGGATTTCCTCCGATGTTCGTGGTTATGACGGGAATACCGACAGCCATCGCTTCAAGCAGTTGGTGGGAAAAACCTTCATAGCCCGTGTTGAGAACAAAAACATCTCCGGCGCGAAGCAGAAGAAGCAAATCTTCCCGAGGCAGTTGTCCGAGCAGAAAAACATTGTTCCGTAAACCATAGTTGGCAATGACCGTTTCCAGCGCCTCGCGATCGGGACCGGAACCGATGATGAAAAGTTTCGCGCTTGGAATTTCCTTTAAAATTTTCGGCATAATTCCAATGAGCGTTTTGAAGCCTTTCCATGGAACAAGCCGTCCGGCGGAGACAATGAGGAAGGTGTCAGCTTTCAGCTGTCGGATTTCAGTCAGTTTTTTTCGCGCTTCTTCTTTTGAGCTGTTCAACTTCGGGGCGTCAAAAGCGTTGTAAATGACATTGATTTTATTTGCATTAACCCCCCATTTTTCAACAATCTTTTTCAGGTATTCGCTCGGAACGATAATCTTGTCGGCTTGACAAGCAACCCGCCTCTCAATTATTCTTCTCAATTCGGTAAGCCAGTCAAACCTCATTTCCTGAAAATCCTCTGGGCTCAAAAACCCTATTTTCCCCTGACTTTTCGCTTTTGACTTTTCACTTTTGACTTGGTGCTGTTCCCAAGCGTAATCGCCCACAACTTTCAAAATGAATTTCTTCCGCAAGATTTTGGCGGCAATCGCCGCCGGCAGGCCGACACTCACGGGGTCCTGGGCGAAAATGACATCCGCTTTCCGCGCCCGCTTCAAA
>QIJB01000082.1 GCA_003231675.1 Candidatus Campbelliibacteriota bacterium
AAAAGAAAGTGATAGCCTCCGAGGACGGGAAAAAAATGGACTGTGAGTCCATTCTCCGGTATTGCCGGATTATTGTCGGCGATACGGATAGAATGGAGAAGCATATTCGCGACGTCTTGGCGTTCGCGAAAATCTCCTCCCAAAAAATAAACAGAGAGCCAGTTTTTTTGGACGGTTTTCTCAAGGACACGGTGATGTCTCTCGTGAAGAGCCATCCCAAAAAAATGCGGGTTCGTTTCAGTATTGATTCTCGTTTGAGCCGGGTTCGGGTCAAGATTGACCGGAATATGTTTAGGTTCGCCGTTGAGGACATTGTTCGCAATGCTCTTGAGGCGGAGGGGTCGTCGGTACTTAAGATAAAGGCAAAAGCGGTTCCCGTAAAGCAAATTGCCGTAATTACTTTTGCCAATGACGGCGTGCCAATTGCCAAAGAGGTTATAAAGGATGTTTTCAGTCCTTTTATGACCACCAAGGCGGACGGCACGGGCCTCGGACTTGCCAATGTGAAAGCCGCGATAGAGGCGCACAAAGGCGAAGTCTGGGCCGAGCGGAAGGATGACAAGTCCGCCCGCTACCGGACAAAGTTTAAAATCCATTTGCCCCTTTGAGGGTTAGACCCCAACTTTATGTTGGGGTCTTTTTGCGTTTCAACGGCTTGCTGTAAGGGTTTTTACCCATTCTTGGCGATTGGCGGAATTAAAGATTTTATGCTAGAATTATAAGTAATGGCAAAGGAAAAAAAGAATGTGAACAACGGTTATACGGCAAAAGACATTTTTGTTTTAGAGGGTCTTGAGCCCGTAAGGAAACGTCCGGGTATGTATATCGGGTCAACGGGAGTTGACGGCTTGCATCATTTGATATGGGAGGTTTTTGATAACGGTCGCGACGAGGCGATGGGCGGTTTTGCAGACGAAGTGGAAGTGGCGCTTTTGCCCGGAAACAGAGTGAGGGTGGCGGACAACGGACGAGGTATTCCGGTTGAGATTCACAAACAAACGAAAGTTTCAGCATTGGAAACCGTTATGACCACTCTCCACGCCGGCGGAAAATTCGGCGGTGAATCATATAAAATCGCTGGAGGATTGCACGGCGTTGGTGTTTCCGTGGTGAACGCTTTGTCCGTCTACGTTAAGGCGGAAGTATATCGCGATGGCGGAAAATTCGTTCAGGAATACAAACGGGGGAAACCTCTTGCCAGAGTAAAAAAAGTTTCGCCCAGTGATTTGAAGGGCACTGTCATCACTTTTGAGCCGGACGATGAAATTTTCAAAGAAATAAAATTTGACCGAAATAAAATCTTAAATCACCTTCGCCAACAGGCTTATTTATCAAAAAAACTGAAAATCCGAATCATAGACGCCCGCGACTACGAAGGGGAAATAGATGATTCCAGTGTTTTATTTTTGAACGATTTAAGGTTGTCCGCCGATCCCGCCGGGGCGGTAATTGAGCCATACACTTTTTATTTTGAGGGGGGGATACTTTCTTTCATAAAATTTTTGAACAGAAACGAAAAGCCCGTCCAAAACAAAGTTTTTTATGTTGAAAAGGAAAATGACGGAATTAGTGTTGAAATTGCCTTGCAATACATTGAAGACATAACAGTCAAGGAAACGGGATTCGCCAATAATATACACACTCCCGAGGGCGGTTCGCACATAACCGGATTCAGAACGGCGCTTACGAGGACAATCAATGATTATGCGCGGAAAAATAACCTTATAAAAGATGACAATTTTACCGGAGATGATGTTCGAGAGGGGTTGACTGTGCTTGTTTCGGTCAAACTGCGAGAACCGCAATTTGAAGGCCAGACAAAAGAAAAACTCGGCAATCCCGAAGCGAGGGGAGCCGTGGAAACCGTATTTGGAGAGTCCTTTTCTTCTTTTTTGGAGGAAAACCCGAATGAAGCGCGCGCCATTATCGGGAAAGTTCTTTTGGCGCTTAAAGCCCGTAAAGCGGCAAGAGCCGCCAAAGAAAGCGTCTTAAGAAAAGGTGTTATGGAGGGGCTCACTCTTCCGGGCAAATTGGCCGACTGTCAGTCGCGGGACGCTTCCGAATCTGAACTTTTTATTGTGGAGGGGGACTCCGCCGGCGGTTCAAGTAAGCAGGGGAGAGACAGGAGAATTCAAGCCATACTGCCTTTGCGCGGAAAAATTCTAAACGTTGAGCGGGCGAGAATTGACAAAATGCTCGCGAACAAGGAGATAAAATCAATGGTGGTTGCTCTCGGAGCGGCCATCGGGGATGAGTTTGATATTGAAAAAACAAGGTATCACAAAATAATCATTGCCACTGATGCGGATGTTGACGGGGCGCACATCCGCACTCTGCTTCTCACGCTTTTTTATCGTTATTACAAACCGCTCATAGAAAAAGGTTACCTTTACATAGCTTTGCCACCTCTTTTCA
>QIJB01000008.1 GCA_003231675.1 Candidatus Campbelliibacteriota bacterium
GCAAGATTTTGAATTATAGGCGTCTTTCAAATATAAAGATGTCCCCACGAAAGCATCCGAATTATTAAAGGGAGAAGGAGGGTTATGTCCGGTTATTTTTGAAATACGTCTTTTGTATCCGGTTTGCGCCTTAATGTTCCACCAAGTCGTCGGCATAAACTGCGCCGGACCCATCGCTCCTCCGTAAGCTCCGTCGGAAACAATCGGACAAGAAACATAAGTTGAATTAGGATCGCGTCCGAGTTCTCGCATAATCGCCAAAAAGGATGGTTTCTGGCTGTTGCTCATTACCGTTCCACTCCTGTTTCGGCTGGGCTTATTATAAAAACATTTTCCAAGATTTCGTCCAATAATGCCGTCAATCGCAGACTCCTGCGCCAAGATGGCGAGGATGAAGGCGGCGCGCATTCCGCTCGCCTTTTCGGCTATTTCGGCTATTTTGACCGCCGATCCGAAAGACAACTCCCCTCCCCCGAACAGACGGAATATTCTGCTCCTTATTTCAGCCGCCGTTTTCTTTGTTTCGGCCAATCGTTTTTGATAAGAAACCTTTTTCCCTTTGGTAATGCTTAAAATCTTCTTTTTTTGCCTTGTCACACTCTCAAGGTTCTTTTTTTCAAGAGATTGTATCGCTCTTAATTGCAATTCATCGGACTTTTGTCTTTCAAGCCTTTCTTTTTCTCCTTCAGTTTTTTGTTTGGAATCCTTAATATTCCTAAAAGATATCTGCATGGCTTTATGGATTGATTCAAATGAATCGGCATTCACAAAAAAATCGGATATTTTTTTGTATCCGAGAATAATCTCCGCCAAAGACACGGAGTCCAATTCATTCGTTTTCCTTATCAGTTCCCCCAATGACATTTTCTGCTTTTCTATTTTATTCATAAGTCCGTCTATCGTTTCCGAGCGACCGATTATGCCTCGTGATAATCCTTGTATGCTTAAATTTCTGGCGCGAATACCCAGCTGCACTTTTTTTCTTTTGGCGTCAAGAATGGCAAGGTCTCTTTCCAAACTTGATGACTTTACGACGTATCCGCTTATTTTTCCAGACAGTTCATCCATTTGCTTCTCTATTTTAACCAACTCCAGCTCACATTCTTGTTGAGAACCGCATTCGCTCTGAGCCCGGGCGGTTTCAAATCCGATTAAAAAACCGCGCCCGAAAATAAAGAAAGCGAGAAGAAACGCAACAAAAAGCCACTTTAAGACTTGATAATTCTTAATTTTGCGCTTCAACGAGTAATGTTCCAACCTTTCAATGTTTAAAAACTTAGACATTTAGACATCTGGAAATTAAAATCCGAGATTCAAAACCTGCTATTTCTTCTCTTCTTCTCCTTCTTCTCCTTCAATCGGTTTCTTTCCCTTCTTTTCCACTTCAACATCTTCAACGCTCGGAGCTTCCGATTCCTCTTCTTCTCCTCGCGGAGGTTCAACCAAGGCGATAACCTCATCAAGACTGGCGATAATGCTTACTCCCTTAGGAAGGACAACATCACCCAATGTGATTTTATCGTCAAACACCTCCAATTTTGATATGTCAACTTTCAATTCATGGGGCAAATCCCCAGGAAGAGCTTCAACCTCAACTTCATGCATAACTTTGACGAGAACGCCTCCTAAAGATTTTACGGCCGGAGCTTCTCCTTCAAAAACCAACGGCGTGGGAGCTGAAATCAGTTCATCCATTCGCACCGCCAAAAAATCAACATGAATCGGTTTATTTTTAATCGGGTCAATGTCAACTTCATGAATAAGAACATTAAACTCTTTTTCTCCTTCTTTTAAATCAACGATTGTTGACTCCCCCGCTTCTTTCCATATTTTAATGAAATCTTTTAAATTTACGAACAAAGGTTTGTTTTTCGCCTTTGCTCCGTATAAAACAGCCGGGAGTTTCCCTTCTTCTCTTAATGGCTTCAATTTTTTGCCGAAAATATTTCTTTCCTCCACTCTTAATTGCATACCTGCCAGTATATATCAAAATTCAAATATTGGCAATAGTAAAACGACAATTTTAATCCTTTTTTAATCCCCGGATTTCCAGAGATAAAGATTAAGAAATAAGACTATTGATATATTGAAATTGCTTAAAAATTATAAATCGTTAAACTTCTCTATTCTCCTCTTATGTCTTTCATCTCCGCTAAACGGCGTTTCCAACCAGAGTTTTACCGCTTTTTTAGCTTCTTCTTCGCTCAAAAAACGCGCGCCCAGAGAAAGAATGTTGGCGTTATTGTGCTCGCGGGAAAGTTTTACAATATCCTCGTCATATTCATATAAAACCGCCGCGCGCGCGCCCTTAATTCTGTTTGCCGCCATCGCCTCCCCTTGTCCGGAACCGCCAAT
>QIJB01000023.1 GCA_003231675.1 Candidatus Campbelliibacteriota bacterium
GGCATTTGACATTCACCCACTCCGGGATTCTCGCCAAAGGAGATTCGCCCGTGTCCGTCGGCTCGTATTTTTCAACCTCCGGAAGCTTCACTGGCAAATCTTTTTCCGGAACGGGAATCTCCCCGCATTTCCCGCAAAAGACAATCGGTATCGGTTCACCCCAATATCTCTGGCGCGAGAACACCCAGTCGCGAAGCTTGTAAGTCGTTTTTTTGCCTCCCAACCCCTTTTCTTCCAGCCATTTCGTGATTTCCTCGCGCGCCTTTTTTGAAGAAAGACCGGTAAATTCGCCGGAATCAACCAAAATTCCGTCACCAGTAAGTGGCGTTTCATTATTCTCAAACCTACTTAATATTCTTTCCTTGTCTTCCTCTATGCTTTTTGTAAACCCTTTTTCTTCATTAATCAAAGTGAGACCCCTTTCCAGAGGAAAATCTTTATTATAAAACCTCGTGGTTTTTATAACTTTTTTTCTTTTCAATTTATACTTATCCGCGAATACGAAATCCCTTTCATCATGCATTGGCACCGCCATCACCGCCCCCGTCCCGTAATGCCCCAAAACATAGTCCGCGACAAAAATCGGAATTTCTTCGCCGTTCGCCGGATTGACCGCTTTTATTCCCTTGAGCTCAACACCCGTCTTCGTCTTTCCTTCCGCAGTCCGCTCCATTTCATCTTTCTTGGCGGCCTCTCGGCGATATTTTTCAACCTCTTCCCGGTTTTCAATTTGATCATTCAATTCATCAACAAGCGGATTTTCCGGCGCCAGCACGCAATAAGTAACGCCAAAAAGCGTATCCGGACGGGTGGTAAAAACCTCTACCTTTTTATCATTGAAAACGCTTTCAATTTCAGAAACCTTTTTGACTCCCTCACTCTCGGTAAAGTGACCTTTCCGGGGTATTACATTTATCTCAGCGATATTTTTAAATTTGCGACGATAAAAATTTCTAATTTCAGAAGTAATCCAAGAATCATTTTCTCCAAAAATAAAATCTATACTGTCAACATTTTTTATCACGCTTTCGGCGTCCAAATCCCTATTTTGATAATTTTTGAAAATATTTAACTCATCTGGGGACAAATCGTCTTTAAATCGCAAAAAATAATCACTGGTTTTCTTTTCAAATCCTACCGGAGCAACTAAAACAAGTTTTTTTAATTTGTATTTTTCCGCCAATTTCAACGCCAAATGCCCGCCCATACTGTGCCCAATGATGGAGAAATTTTTAAAATTATTTTTTTTTATATTTTTTTCGGCAAAATCAAACCATTCATTAAAGTTTGGCGCATCCGTGTTTGGCAAATCCAAAGCAATAACATTGTGCCCCTTTTTCTCCAAATTTTTTTTCAATTCCGGGATAAAACCTGATTTTGAACTACCTTCCCATCCATGCAAAATCAAAACATCTTCTTTTGAATTGCCGTCTCCCATTATTTCAAATTTGATTATTGTTCCTTCGCTCTTTCCTATCCAATTCCTTTGCTGAATTTTGATTTTATCCAGATAATCAACTTCGTCCAAATCCTTCGCCAACCGGTCGGCGTATTTTGTAATCGCCAGCATCCACTGCTCTTTTTCCCTTTTTTCCACTTCCCCTCCGCACCGCTCGCATTTTCCGTCAACCACTTCCTCGTTCGCCAAGCCGATTTTGCAGGAAAGGCACCAGTTGATGGGCATCTTTTTTTTGTAAGCCAACCCTTTTTTGTAGAACTGAAGAAAAATCCACTGCGTCCATTTGTAATATTCCGGGTCAGTGGTGTTTATTTCCCTGTCCCAGTCAAAAGAAAAGCCGACCGCCTTGAGCTGACGCCTGAACTTGTCCGTGTTTTGTTTGGTGACAACGCTCGGATGAATGCCGGTCTTGATGGCGTAATTTTCCGTCGGCAAGCCGAACGCGTCCCATCCGATGGGATAAAGGACATTGTACCCCTCCATCCTCCGCTTGCGCGCGATGATGTCCATGGCGGTGTTGCTCCTGATGTGCCCGACATGCAAACCGTCTCCGGACGGATAAGGAAATTCTATCAAACAATAATATTTCGGTTTCTCGGAAAAATCCTCCGCCTTGTAAATCCCGCTTTCTTCCCATT
>QIJB01000037.1 GCA_003231675.1 Candidatus Campbelliibacteriota bacterium
GACTTAACCGTTTCCTTTTTCCCGGCGTAACCTCTGATGATAATGGTAACGAGCGGTTGAAGCCCGTCCGGTCCGTCTCCCCTCACCACAAAAACAAGGTCTTCAACGGTTACCTCTGAAGATGTCATCGGAAGAAAACTTCCTCCGTCGTAAGAAACTTCAATTTTTTTATTGATAAGCGAATATTTCACGACTACTCCATCGTTGTTCGTAAAGTTAAAAGAAGAGGGAGACGAGCAGGATTGCGCGCAATAATTATTCCCCGTTCTTATCTCTCTCGCCATTTTTTCAATGGCGAAATTCAAATTATCATTCACTGCCCTGAAAGCGGAAGTCTTCTTTTGAATATTACTGACATTAAGAATGGATGTGAGGGAAATTGTTATTATAACGATAAAAATTGAGACGGCAACCATCATTTCAATGAGAGTAAAGCCTCTCTTGCCTTCCGAGACGGGGAAAACTTTTGAGGCAAATTCAATTTTCGGTGATTGTTTCATTTTATTATTTATTCAATCCGGCGAAGAAATCATCTCCAATTAAAAATGTCTTCTTCTAAAACAACGCTTTTCTTTCCCGTGTTGTCTTTCCACGAAACAACACTCTTGACATTTGCCTCATCCGGATTGCCACCCACATTCGGAGTTATTTTAACGACACGCTTAAACATAGTCGGGACTCCTTTGATGTAATTATAATAATACCCGCTTGAATCATCATATTTAATATCGGGACATTCCGTATCACAGGCGACTATGCTCGCGTTGGGAACATCAATAATGCACCCGTTGGCTCCAAAACACGCGTCAAGCCCGTCCAGCCATCCGTTGGATGAGTTTAAAAAATTATTGTCGCGCGTATTTCTGGAATACTCAATTCCTTCTTGAGCCAGATAAAAAGCAACGATGCGGTTCTGAGCCACGCGCGCCGAGGCTACCATCCTGGAAGCAAGCTGCATCGGACCCAAAGTCGCCATAGTGAGGATGGTGATGGCGACAAGGGTTTCCAATAAAGTAAACCCTTTATTGTTTCGCAAGGTTGAACCGGATTTTATCACCCAGGGAAACCATCTTTTTTTAAAAAATAAATCGCTGTTTTTCATTTTTTAATCAACTTCTATTTGACCGGTCGGCCAAATTGTCACCTGCTTTTCCACTCCGGCGGATGATTTGATTATAACCTCTAAATCATGATTTGAATAATCCACTCCCCCCCCCTTAAAAACAACTTTCGGTCCGGGGCGATAATAGACAATATTAAATTCGCTTAAACTGCAATCCGGTGTCGGAATCGTCTTCTCGCCTACGCAGAGCTTATAAATTATATCCGTCGTTTTTATTTTGATTTCTTTCTCTTTTTCAGGTCCTCCGCTATACTCTCCGTTGCCGTCAAGATCAACAAACAAAATAAAAGAATCCGGGCTGTTAACACTGAAATGGACTCCGTAACCGGGAAATTTTCCATCAAATTCTTTGACGGAAATGGCGGAAACTTGAGCTTCTCTCACGGTCAAGGCTATTTCTTGAGCGGTTCTTTTCAAGGAGAGACCCTCTCTGAATTTGGGATAATTAATGAAAAGACCAATGCTGATAATTGTAAAAATGCTTATAGTTACCATCAATTCCACCAAGGTAAAACCTGAATTTGAGAAACTCCAAAAACAAGCGCGAGGATTTGATACTTTTCGTTTTAAAGTTTTTTTCATAAAGGAGAATTAAAGAACCCCGTTTCAAAGCCCAAAACGAATTTAATCCGTCTTGAGCATTTCAATTATTGGAAACGAAAAACCACTTTATCCGCCGGACCGGCGTAAACATCATACGGGGATATGTCCTGTTTGATTCCGTTCAAGTAAAAAACCCAGTGTTTACCTCCGGTCCCGTTTAAAAATCCCTTTATCTTGACCGGCGTGAAATTATTGTCGGCTTCCACTTTAGCATCAGTCAACAAAGCCGCCTGTTGTAGCAAGTTCCAAACGCGTTTTTTCCCCGCAAGCGGAACTTGCAACGCCTGTTTCCCGCTGTTCCCGTAATCAATAATAAAAACCAATTCGTTTTTGTCCGCCTTCTTGCTTCCCCATCCGGAAATCAAAATAACGAGAATGACGGCCGTCAGGAACGCCAATAAAATTATTTTTTCTTTTTTATTTGTTTTCATAATTTAATTTTAAACGCATTAAGTGTATAGGCGGATTACGGCATCGCCGAGCCAAAAGGCAATCATCACTCCAAAAATCAGAAAAGGACCAAATGCCACCTTACTTTTCATATTATACCTTTTTTTCGCCAAAATTAACAAGAAAACACCCACAATCGCTCCTGACCAAAAACCGACGAGTATGGCGATAAACCCCTTGAGCGGACCGAGAAGAAAGCCTATTCCCAAAGCCAGTTTGGCGTCCCCAAAACCCATACCCTTTCCCTTTGATAAAAACCAAATGAGAGCGAAAAAAGAGAAAAAGGCGATTCCCG
>QIJB01000043.1 GCA_003231675.1 Candidatus Campbelliibacteriota bacterium
CCGGACCTGAGGAATAAAATTCTTTTCGTTCTTTTTATTCTGGCGCTTTTTCGGCTCGGAGCCAATATACCGATTCCGGGAATCAATCAGTTACGTCTTGCATCATTTTTGTCCGGCAACCAATTTTTCGGGCTTTTGAACATTTTTTCCGGAGGCGGTTTGTCAAATCTTTCCATTATGATGCTCGGAGTCAGTCCTTTTATCACCGCCTCCATTATTATGCAGCTTTTAACAATGATATCTCCCAAATTGAAGGAGATGTATCACGAGGGAGGAGAAGCCGGCAAGCAGCAATTCAACCAATATTCTCGTCTCTTGACGGTTCCTTTGGCATTTTTGCAGGGATTTGGTCTTCTCGCCCTTCTTGAAAGGCAGGGTGTTTTGGGTAGTTTGACTTTTTTTGACAGGTTCACGAATATCGTAATTGTTGTCGCCGGTTCTGTTCTCTTGATGTGGCTGGGTGAGCTTATATCGGAACACGGCATCGGAAACGGAATCTCCCTTTTGATTTTTTCCGGAATCGTCGCCGGTATGCCTTCTGCCGTGAACCAGATTCTCTTTACTTTTGACCCATCTCAAATACCTTTGTATGCCGGATTTTTGGCGGTTGCCGTTCTGATTGTTGCGGGAGTCGTGACCATAACCGAGGCGGAAAGACCCATCCCCATTTCTTATGCCAAACAAGTGAGGGGTATGAAAATGTATGGCGGTTTTTCAACACATCTTCCATTGCGCGTGAATCAAGCCGGAGTTATTCCGATTATTTTCGCTCTTTCCATTCTTTTGTTTCCGCAAATGATAGGCAACGTCTTGAGTGGCTCGCACAGTTCAATAGTTCAAGCTATCGCCGGATTTCTCACCGGTTTTATGAATAACCTCTGGCTTTACGGCTCTTTTTACTTTTTGCTTGTTTTTCTCTTCACTTACTTTTACACCGCCGTTACTTTTGACCCGGAGGCGATTTCAACCAATTTACAAAAAAGTGGCGCCTTTGTCCCGGGAATCAGGCCGGGCAGATCAACGGCATTGTATATTTCAAAAATTTTGAATAGAATTACTCTGTTGGGGGCTTTATTCCTTGGGCTTATCGCCGTCTTGCCCCTTGGAATGCAGGCTATTACCGGAATGGCGGCCTTGACCATTGGCGGAACGGCGCTTTTGATTGCCGTTTCCGTTATTTTGGAAACCATTAAAGAAATAGAATCTCAGGTGATAATGAGGGAGTACGAATAACTTTTTTAAAAACCGAAAAAGCGATTTTTAAAACAACCGCCACGGCGGTTGTTTTAAAATCTTGTAAAATATTCCTCAATTTGATAGTTTCAAGGGAGAATAAAGATTAAGGAGGGGCTTCATGGCGAAAAAGCTTTCTTGCGGATTCGGTCACAAGAGAGACATTGGATTCAAAATAAAAAATGGATTGGTCGTTCATTGCAAGCCGGAGAGACTTTTCGGTTACGCGACGGCAACATCAGCGGCCGGGAAAAAGAAAAGAAAAAAAGAAGGTTAAAAAGCGACGGGCGGATCGATGTCCGCCTTTTTGATTTTAGGGGGCGTTAAATGTTATACTAAAAATATGAAAAACGGAAAATTTAAAGTGATTATAGTGCAGGGTCCGCCCGGTTCCGGGAAAGGAACGCAGGCCGGATTGCTCGCGAAAAAGCTCGGTTATTATCATTTTATTTCCAGTCGGGAGGGCAAGGAGTATATGAAAACCCATAATAACCCCGAGACATTGAAGCAGAGAGAGAATTACGACAAAGGCCTTCTCTTTGACCCGGATTGGATTTTTAAGGTAGTCAAGGAAAGGAGTAAGGAAATTTTTGAAGAAAAAAAAGGAGAGGGAGGTATCGTTTACGACGGTTCTCCGCGGACTCTCTATGAGGCGGAAAATCTTTATGACTTTTGGGTGACACTTATTGGGGAAGAAAACATTAAAGCGGTAAAAATAAATGTCAATGAGGATAAATTGAAAGAGAGGGCGCGAAATCGGCTAGTTTGTGATAAGTCCGGATACCATGTTTTTGCTCG
>QIJB01000067.1 GCA_003231675.1 Candidatus Campbelliibacteriota bacterium
TCATGGCTTTTTTATTTTTTGGCGTTAAAAACCGGTCTTGCCACAGGGGTGGTCGCCATAGACCGTTTGAGTATTGTTTTTGTCGTCCTGCTTGCCGCCTTTTTTTTGGGCGAGGCGCTTGGCTGGAAATCAGTCACGGGCGCGCTCTTGATGGTCGCTGGAGCGTTATTGATAACCTTAAAATAATTTTTAAATTTTAAAAATGAAAGTAAAAATAAAGAAAATTTCAAAGGATGCCATTATCCCCTCTTGCCACCACAAAGGTGATGCCGGTCTTGATTTATATTCTGCGGAAGAGGTTGTTTTGAAATCGGGAGAAAGGGCTAAAATCGGGACAGGGGTGGCGATGGAAATTCCCGGTGGTTATGTCGGTTTGGTTTGGGACAGGAGCGGAATGGCAGTTAATCATGGCGTTAAGACAATGGCGGGCGTTGTTGACTCTTGTTATCGCGGCGAGGTTGCGGTTGTTCTTATAAATTTATCCGACAAAGATTTTAAAATTGAGAAAGAGCAAAAAATCGCCCAAATGCTCATCCAAAAGGTTGAAAATCCGGAAATAGAAATTGTTAAAAACTTGGAGGATTCGGAAAGGGGCGCGGGAGGTTTCGGCAGCACAGGATACTTTTAATAAAAGAAAGCTTAATATTTAATTCTATGAAAGAAAAAACGGAATGGCCGCTAAAATACAAAGAGATGCTTTTGCTCGGCAACCCTCGTTCAAACGTGGGAGTTGTTTGCCATTGGACGCTTAAAGAGATTATAAATAAAGATCTGAAAGAGAAAAACTATCTTGTTATGGGAAACCTTTACAGCGGAGATGTGGGGATTTCCTCCATAATAAGAAACGTGTTGGCGCATCCGCGCTTGGACACGCTCATTTTGTGCGGAAGCGAAGGATCAATAGAGGAAACAAAGAGCGGGCGAGCTTTTTTGAATCTTATAAAGAACGGAGTTGACGAAAATCATAGGATAATCGGTTCCGAAAAGTTCGCCATTGAAAAAGAAATACCCGTTGATAAAATAGACGCGTTTCGCCGGAGAGTTTCAGTAGTTGATATTCTCGGAGAAAATGACGCTTCCGTGATAGAAAGGGAAATAAACGGGAACTTAAAGACAGAGAAAAAGGGAGAGGTTTATGATACTTTTATCTTTCCGGAGCCGGAGAAAACGGAGAACATGGAATTGCCGTCGGAGAGAGCGGTGTTTGTCGTCCGCAGGAATACAATCGCGGAATGTTGGATTGATATCCTGGAAAACATAATGGCGTTCGGGAAAATTAAGGGCTCCCAATACGGCGAACACCAAAAAGAATTGATTGACATCATATCCGTGATTGAAGCCGAGGATGGCAATCATCCCTACTTGCCGGACTATTTTCCCTTGACGGAGGGGCGGATTAAAGATTATATCCCTACGATTACAACATCCGTTTCGGTGGAGGGGGCGAAATACACGTACGGGCAGAGAATGCGCGAAAACGGGGAAGTTGACCAGATTGAGAATATCATAAGCCGGATAAGCGAGACCCCCTTTTCCCGCCGCGCGGTTGCCTCGCTTTGGGACGTCGGCATTGACAGTTTTAGCGCCAACCCTCCGTGCTTTGAATTGGTTCAGGTTCTCGTCCAAGAGAGCAAACTTTATTTAACGGCGTATATTCGTTCAAACGATATGTTTTCCGCGTGGCCGGAAAACGCTTTCGGTCTCTTGGCGCTGAGGGATTTGATTATCAAGGGAGTCAATAAAAAGAACCCTGATTTAAATTTGACAGCCGGATTATTGGTTATAATATCTTCATCGGCGCACATATATGAGAGAAATTGGGAAGAAGCGAAAAAAATTTTAAAAGGCAAGTTAAACCTCAAATGCGCGTGGGATAAAAGGGGGCATTTTATCATTTCCGTGGAAGGTGGATTGATAAATGTTTATAATTCAAACAGTCCCGAAAACTTAAGATGGTCGGGAAAGACGGCGAGAGAAATTATGGACAAAATAGTCCTTTATGTTTCAATTTTGCCCCATGCCATGTATCT
>QIJB01000056.1 GCA_003231675.1 Candidatus Campbelliibacteriota bacterium
ATGACATCCGCCGGAGAATCTATTGAAATTCCGGAAGTAACCGCCAGACTCACTTGAACAGCGTCAGTCGCTGATGCCGCCAATCCCAACTGAGGCTCAAGCCCCACGAAGGAAGAGAAAGCCAAAAGACCGGCTATCAAGGACAAACTCAAAACTTTTATGATTTTTTTCATAATTGTACTCTAGTTTAATGACTTATAAAATTTTCTTCGACCTTTTTCAATATGTTTATCATTATATAGGAAAGAAAGGATAATTTCCACCGTCCAAACCGAAAAAAATGTGGATAAATAAGCTGAAAAGGGACATTGATTCGGCAAATGAAAAATCCACCGAAACCGGGTTTCGGTGGATTGCTGGGTCGGTAAAATCCACCGAAACCCGGTTTCGGTGGATTTGGTTCGGCTGTTCACGCGCCGAGAAAAGGAAAAAATCCCCGACCGGCACGAGGATTTCAGTAAACTTAAATAAAATTTTATCTGAGATTTTATTTTAATCTCTTTTTCAATATTTCCCCGAGAATTTTCGGATTTACGCTTCCTTTTGTTTCTTTCATTCCTTGCCCGACCAAAAATTGCAGAAGAGCCTCTTTGCCGTTTTTGTATTCTTCCGCCTCTTTCGGATTTTCCTTGATTATTTTATCCGCCAGTTCTTCTATTTCTTTTTCGCCACCCATTTGCCTCAATCCTTTTTCGTCCACGATTACGGAGGGGTCTCCTCCCGTTTCAACCATCGTCCTTAAAACGTCTTTTCCCACTCTGGAAGTTATCTCCCCTCCGGAAATCATCCCGATAAGTTCCGCGAAATTTTCCGGAGTAAGAAGAATTTCCCCGAAAGAAATCATTTTTTCTTTCACCAAACTTCTCAAGTCGCTCGTCAAATAATTAACCGCGGAAGATATCAAATCCCGCTCGGAACATTCAATGTCCAAGCTCTTCAACTCGCTCACGACAGCTTCAAAAAAACCGGCGAATTTTTTATCATTGATGAAAAATTCCGTTTGCTCTTCATTAAGCCCATATTCTTTTTTGAATCTTTTTCTTTTTTGCTCAGGCATTTCCGGGACAACCATTTCGCCGAGATTCAAGGTCGCCAAATTGAGTGGTGGCAGGTCGGGTTCGGGAAAGTAACGGTAGTCATGTGATTCCTCTTTTACTCTTTGAGAGAAAGTTATTTGTTTGTCGTCATCCCAACCGCGCGTTTCTTGAATAATTTTTTCGCCCGCATCTAAAAGTTTCGCTTGCCTTTCAATTTCGTAATTTATGGCTTTTTCCGCCGACCGAAAAGAGTTAAGATTTTTAACCTCAACTTTAACACCTAATTTAGACGCGTCCGGAAGTCCAGCTTCCAAATCTGACGGCTGATGACTGACGGCTGACGGCTTTATAGAAATGTTCGCCTCCACGCGCATTTGTCCTTTTTCCATATCCGCGTCGGAAATTCCCAAATAACGAAAAATGAGCTGTAGTTCCCTCGCGAAATTCGCCGCCTCCTCCCCGCTCTTTATGTCAGGCTCGGTAACCAATTCCATTAAAGGACGTCCCGCTCGGTTAAAATCAACAAGACTGCCGTCTTTGGCGTGAACGAGTTTTCCCGCGTCCTCCTCAAGATGAATTCTCGTAATTCTCACTCCGAGTAATTCCCCTCCAAGCGCGAGCGGATAATTGTTTTGCGATATTTGATACCCTTTCGGCAAGTCCGGATAAAAATAATTTTTTCTGTCAAAACGAGTGTATTCAGACCATTTTCCGCCAAGAGCCTTTCCCGCCAAGAGCACTTTTTTAACAGCCTCTTTGTTTATGACAGGAAGAGTCCCCGGATGCGCCATACATATCGGGCAAATATTCACATTAGGATGCGATTCGTTCGCGTCATTCAAACAACCGCAAAACATTTTGCTCAGCGTATTCAGCTCCGCGTGTATTTCAAGTCCGATGGTTGGAATGTATTTCATAATATAAGTTTAAACTTTCAACTC
>QIJB01000035.1 GCA_003231675.1 Candidatus Campbelliibacteriota bacterium
TTTTATTGTAACAGGCGTTCAGACTTGCGCAACCTGTTTTGGAGAAAATGGAGAATTTGCCGGAATTGATAAATTGCGGACTAAAAACCGCGGAGAACCTTCTTCTTTAAATCCGCGGGCAATCTTGGATTTTCAAAAAAGAAAAACCGCCCACGTTATAATAACAGGAGCGGTTTTTCTTTTTTGAAACTAGATGTTCAGGTCTTCCATCGCCTCGTCAACTGTTTTTGAAGTCGTTTCCGGGGCGGGGGCTCTCTCCCCTCCTTCCGGCTCTTCAATCTTAAGATTGACGCGAGCGTTGTTCTTCATCCCCACAACCCTCAAGAGGGTTCTGATTGCCTTGGCGGTATTTCCGCTTCGTCCGATGATTTTACCCATGTCTTCGCGAGAAACCCTAAGAGTCATCAAGACTCCCAATTCGTCAACTTTCCTGTCAACTTTAACTTCATCAGGATTGTCAACAAGAGCCTTAACAACGTACTCAAGAAACTCTTTATCTATATCAACTTTATCTATATCAGCCATTTTAATAAGTTTAAATTATCTTATAATTCTTTCGCAGCAGTTCGACCACTCTGTTCTGCTGTCTTTCTATGCGATATGTCATATTGGGCGTATTCATAAACATCAATGTGATTATTCTTTCGGTTCTTCGCTGTTTGTTCCTTCTTTCTTTTCTTCCTCTTTAACTTCCTCTTCCCCCTCCCCCTCCGCGACTGCGGAAGATTCATTCTCTTGCGTTTCCTTTTTATCCTCAGATTCCTCCTTTTTTTCCTCCTCATCTTCGCTCGCGACGGACTCTTCTTTTTTTATTTCCTCTTTTTCTTCTTCGGCTCCCTCAGTCTCGGCTTCCTTTTCTTTCGGCGCTTCTTCTCTTTTCTCTTCAGCTGGCTTCTCCTCTTCTTTCGGTTCCTCAACCTCCTCCTTTATTTCTTCGGCTTTCGGCTCTTCGGCGACAGGTTCCTCCGTGGTCGGAACGGCGGGTTCTTCCTTCTTCTCTTCAGCCGGTTTCGCCTCAGCTTCCTTTTTCTCCCTTTCTTTTCTTATTTTGTCATTGTGCAAGACATTCTTCTTTTTTCCTTTTATTATTCCCGCACTCACCAGAAGGTTGAGGACCGTGTCGGAAACCTGGGCGCCTTTCGCCATCCATTCCTTGATTTTATCTCCCTTCAAAATGGGCTCCCCCTTCTGCGCGTTGTAATTTCCCAGGACTTCCAAAAATCCCCCGCTCTGCGGACCCTTTCTTGAATCAGTCAAAACAACCCGAAAACTCGGATCATGCTTTTTCCCAACTCTTTGTAATCTTATCTTTAACATATTGTTACGGATATACTAGCAAAATTAAATCCGGCAGTCAAACCGGCGACACTCGCTTTTCAATCTAAGGGCTTTTCAAGAATCAATTCGTAATCTTCAAAACCTTCTTTCCTGTAAAATTCAATCGCTCTCTCGTTGCCCGCCGAAGCGCTCACGCTCAATTTGCGGGCATTTTTTTCTCGGCACCATTTTTCAAATTCTTTAACAAGCGCCTTTCCAATTCCTTTACCCCTGTATTCCTCATCAATCCACAGGCTCCCCAATTCGCAAACATACTTTATGTTCCTGAAATTTTCCGCCAGTTGCACGCTGGCAGCGAGATATCCGATTATTCCGCCTTCGGTTTCCGCGGAAAAAATCGCGGAAAAATCGCCATCAATGCATTTCCGGAGTTCTTCTTCCCCTTCGTTCGTCAATGGGAAATCAGGAGAGACAGTTGAATCAAACTTTTCATTTTCATTTGCGCAACGCTTTCTTGAGAGCTTTTGAATAGCCTCCAAATCTTTCGCCCCCGCTTTTTTTATTTTATATTTCATATTGATTTGACTTGTTCCGCTCGTCGCCGAGC
Organism: Candidatus Campbelliibacteriota bacterium; assembly: GCA_003231675.1. Classification (GTDB taxonomy): domain Bacteria; phylum Patescibacteriota; class Minisyncoccia; order UBA9983; family UBA9983; genus SZUA-82. Next base: position 1,886 of record QIJB01000035.1, read on the forward strand.
GAAAAATTTATCCGTTAAACTTTTCCGCTTCCGTGAATTTTATTGAAAG
>QIJB01000005.1 GCA_003231675.1 Candidatus Campbelliibacteriota bacterium
ATTTTTTTCGGGAAATCGTTTTCTGACAGATATTTCGCGAGGAAAATTCCTCCGAGTGAGTGCCCGATTAAAACCACCCTGTCTCTCAAAAAGGGGACAACCCTATCAAACCAAATTTTCCATTCTTTGTATTTGGCGTTGAATTTGCACGGCATCGTCGGAGCAATCACCTCGAAATCTTTCCCAAGTTCTTCCTCCAGCGAGTCTTTCCACCTTTTTTCTTTTACCTTTTCCGGGTCAAATTCGCAACCTCTTAAATATCCGAGATAATCTTCGTATGAGTCAAAAGTTTCTCCTCCATGAATGAATACGACTTGTTTTTTCATTTTTTTGTATTTACGGTAGGCTTCGTGAGTACTAATCTGTACATCTCTTTCTTTTCTTTGTTGTCGGGGTTTATTTCAGTTCTCAAAAACTGCAATTTAACATCAACCCCCTCTTGCTCAAGGTCTTCAAGGAATTTTAAGACTATCTCTTTGAAGATTTTTTGAGCCTCGTAATTTTCAGTAAGCAAGACCGGAGCCAAGTAGGCCTTTTCCCCGGGCTTTAGAACTCTGATAATCTCCCGCAAGGCGGATGATACGGAATCCTCAACCGACTTGCGGGAAAGTTCGGGAAAATCGGAAGAATACTCGGACATAAACACGTTAGGTACGGAAGCGTGGGAAATCACCATATCGTATGTATTGTCGCCGTACGGCAAATTTCGCGCGTCAACCTTGTTTGCATTGCCGATATTTTCATCCTCTACGCTGTCATCAATTGAAATTATCTCCGCGTTATTTTGTCCGGAAAAAGCTTTGGCGAATTCAGCATCTTCCGCCCCAACATCAAGAACGAGTCCTCTAATCATTTCAGGCGCAATGCCGAGGTTCTGCAGTTGTTCCGAAACATTTTCAGAAAAAGGGATTTCTTTTTTCGGCTTCGGCGTCCCAAAATTCGTTTTTAATTCAGCTGATTCAAATTCCATAAATATAAATAATACCTTTTGGTACTTTTTTAATTTTTGCCGCTTATTATCTTTTCTCTTGAACCGAGTCTTGTTTTCGCGTGTTTTCTTCTATCCTTTCCAACAGTCTTTTTATTTGATTGATTTTCAGATACCAAGCAACTATCTCTCTGATTAACAGAAAGAAAACCGATACGCCGATTAGTCCTATAAAAATTGACAGTATTATATTCATATTTTCCCAATTTTATTTATTTTAATAATTCATTTTTGCTCGTTGGTTTCGGCGTGGCGGCGATTTTTTATTTTTCATTGAATTGAACGGTGGGGTTGCGGTTAGGCGGGGGATTTGAGCGAACTTAAAACTTACTGTAATTGTTTCTCGTCATAGATACTCAGTTCCTCGGGGGCGCTCACAATTTCTCCCAAAATTTTTATTTTTTCATCATCCGGCATGTCTTCCGGCAAATGAAAATGAGCGGACGGCAGGATAGCAAGATCGGTCTCCCCGTTTTCTCTCTTTATCTTTAAGAATTGTATTCTGTAAAAAGTTTCTAACCCGAAGGACAACGCTTTCGCGCAATGGTCGTTTTCATGGGCGACGATTTCCTTCACTTCTTTTTCATCAAGACCGATAATTCTCAAAATATCCATCAATTCCGTCAATTCCTTCGTTTCGACGGAGCCCGTTGAGTCTTCCAGTTCACATAATCCTCGCTGGAGTTCTTCATACGATATTTGTTTCTTTTTGAATTTTTTTTCCAAGGCGTTTTGCTTTTCCATTGTTTCTTCAAATTCATTTCGGCTCGGCGCCAGTTCCGTGGCTTCTTCCACGCGCGATTGCAGATTCTCAATTTTATTTTTTATTTCCTCTTGATTTACATCTTCAAATTTCATTCCTTTATTTTAACCTAATAAGCGGATTTTAGGTA
>QIJB01000025.1 GCA_003231675.1 Candidatus Campbelliibacteriota bacterium
CGCCGGTGGCTTTTCCCGTCACAGCGGCGCTAAGCGTGGAAGACAAAGGAGCCGATCCGGAAGATGGGTTTGCGGATAATGAAACATTAAGACTTGGTCCAACCTGAAGACCAACGCAAGCGGGGCAAGAAACTTTATAGGCGTCTCCGCTATTCGTAACACCACTGAAAGAGAGCCATCCAACCACATCCGAACCCCATGCCCAACCGGAAAAGTCTCCGGTGTCCAAATTCATATTAACTCCGTAATCGGGACTGGCGCCCTTCAAACTTATCCAGCCATCCCAACCCGAGGATGTTCCCGATATTGCCTTCGCCCATCCGCTAGCAACTCCGGTCACTTCATCTAAATTGGCAACACATGGGGCGGACGGACAACCCGCCAAATCGGACGGTTCAAAACTTACCCAACCAAGATTTTCCGACCAAGCGTAACCGGAAAGGTCGCCCGTCGTATCATCAGCAAAAACACCCCCGAAAACAGGCTCAAATTGAAGCCATCCCGTATTCTCGGACCAAGCATAGCCAAAAAGCTGCTGAGAAGCCGCCATAACCATGGGCTGCACGGGAACAAAGGAGCTCGCGACTAAAATAACCAAGGAAAAAATCAATACTTTTATATTTGTTTTCATTACCTTAATTATATTATAAAAATGTTATAAAAACTAAGAGTTTAAAATAAAATTGTGGATAACTTTTTTCAATATTCAAAGGCCTGATTCTTAAACAACGGGCGGGAGTTGCAAAACTGAGAACTTAATGATATTATACGCAATATGAAAACGGATACACATCCCAAATATCATAGTGACGCGATTATAAAATGCGCCTGCGGAAACGAAATAAAAGCCGGATCCACCAAAGAAAAAACCGAGGTGGAAATTTGCAGCGCCTGTCACCCTTTCTTCACGGGGAAGAAAAAGGTAATAGATACCGCCGGAAGGGTGGAAAAATTCAAGGTTCGCCAAAAAAAGGCCGGAAAATAAGTTCGCTACCCGAGATTGGGTAATTTTACGGTAAAGCATAACGCGCAATCGCGAGCGAATGTTTATTTTTTTACTTTAAACTATTATGGAGTCCAAAACTATCGTTATGGAAATACGCGCGGGGGCGGGAGGCAGAGAAGCTTCCCTTTTCGCCATGGATCTTTTTGAAATGTATATGAAATACGCCACGAAACAGGGATGGAAAACCAGTCTTGTAAGCGAATCAAAAAGCGAAGCGGGTGGATATAAAGAGGTTGTTTTTGAAGTCAAAGGCGAAAACGCTTTTGAAAAACTGAAAAACGAAAGCGGGGTGCACAGAGTTCAGAGAATTCCGGTAACGGAAAAATCCGGAAGGGTTCACACCTCAACGGCTTCCGTCGCCGTGTTCGGCGGAGGCTCAAACGAAGGGAAAACAATTGAGCTCAATCCAAGGGATTTGGAAATAACATTTTCCCGCTCCGGCGGAGCCGGAGGACAAAATGTTAACAAGGTGGAAACGGCGGTGCGGATACTGCACAAGCCGACCGGCGTGGTAGTTCGCTCCGAAGCGGCGCGTTCCCAGCAAAAAAACCGAGAAAAAGCGCTTGAATTGTTGAAATCAAAAATAAACCAAGCGATGTCTGAACAGCAAGCGAGCGAAATCTCTCAACTTCGCAGAGACCAAATAGGAACCCAAGACAGGTCGGAAAAAATCCGAACCTACAATTTTCCGCAGAACAGGATTACCGACCACAGAATCAAGAAATCGTGGCACAACATTGAAAAAATAATGGCGGGAGACCTGGAACAGGTCGTTAAAAAAGTTTCTCAAATCGGCAACTAAATAAAAAACACGCGCAACTTTGTAAATAATGCCACGTGTTTTTTTGTTTGAAAATTGAAAATTAAAATTGCCCGCTTAGCGGCTCAAAGTGTCTATGTCTTTCTGGTATTTTCCGGCGCGCTCAACAACCGGTTCTCCATATGCCCAGCGAAAACGGTACCAGTTGCCTCCCGCGTAATACTTTGCGGCTGAGCATCTTTCCTGCAAAAGTTGCTTCGGAGAAATATGTTTGTTTTTTTCAGCATAAGCCCGGCAAGATTTTGAATTATAGGCGTCTTTCAAATATAAAGATGTCCCCACGAAAGCATCCGAATTATTAAAGGGAGAAGGAGGGTTATGTCCG
>QIJB01000051.1 GCA_003231675.1 Candidatus Campbelliibacteriota bacterium
AAGGATGGCGGCGGGAACATATGTTCCGGCGCCGAGGAAGATGTCAGAGGGGGCGGGGACCCTTTAGCTTTTAATTGCAATTAAAAGACACGCGCGCGTTTATTTTTTTGCATTTCATTTGATAGTTCGCGGTCCCGCGCCCATATCGACGCTTTTTCGAATCCTCACGAAAGTAAAGCAGTTTGCTTTCTCCTCTCCGCAGTTTTTCACTGCGTTCAAATCTGCGGAGAGGGAGGGATTCGTCCCGCAGTTACTAACTAAATTTCTTCGTTGCACTCGAAATTTACCAAGTACTGCTGGACGCGGCTCGCTGTCGCCAAAGGCGACATGCTCCGCCGTTCGAATCCCTCGCGCGAGCCAAACAGTTGGCTCGCTCCTCTCTCGCAAAATATATTCGCTTCGCTCTTTATTTTGCGGAGAGGGAGGGATTCGAACCCTCGATACCTTGCGGTATACCGCCTTTCCAAGGCGGCGCACTCGGCCACTATGCGACCTCTCCGTGTATCCTAATCCTTAAAACTCTTTTTCTTCCGTGTAAAAAGCGTTGGGATATCGGATAATTATATCTTTTATGTAATCCAGACGTTCTTTGGGGCTGGAAAAATCCTCAGGATAAAAAACGCTTTCGGAGGCCATCGCCACCGCCTTTTTCTTAATCTCTTTCGGAAAAGGTGTCTGGGATTCTTCTATCGCGGCATTCAAAACCATTAGGGCTTCCGGCTTCAACTGGTCCAAATCCAGTTTCTTGAAAAACTCGTCCTCCGACTCTTTCTGTTTTTTTCTTAGTTCGCTTTTGACGCGCCCAAGCGTCTCGGAAGATGTTTCTCCGATTAATCGCGCCTCGTCCTTTTTAATTTTTTCCATTCTTTCCATATTTTTAGATTATACTAAATCTTCTTTTTTCTCAAGACCCTGCCGGCAGTGACAATTAAATTTTTATCTATTCATCTCTCTCAATAAGCGGATTCTTTCCTCGATTGGCGGATGGGTCATAAAAAACTTTGCCATCCGCCCTTTGGCTTTCTTTTTTTTGAACGGATTGGAAATATAAAGATGGGCGGTTGCCTTGTTCGCCCGCTTCAAAGAACCCGGGTATTGCGATATTTTTTCCAGAGCGGATGCGAGCCCTTCTGGATATCTTGTCAAAAGCGCGCCGGATGCATCCGCTAAAAATTCGCGTTTTCTGGAAATGGCCAATTGTATCATGGCGACGGCAATCGGAGCGAGAATCGCCAAAACAATTCCAATGACCATCATAACAATCTGCGCGTTGCCGCCCCCCTCCCTGTCCCGTCCTCTTCCTCCCCAAATGGTGAAACGCAGAAAAAAATTAGAAAGCAGGGCGACAAATCCGACAAGAACCACGATAACGGTGGAAAGCAAAATGTCGCGGTTTCCTATGTGAGAAAGCTCGTGCGCGATTACTCCTTCAAGCTCCGTCCTGTCCAGCCGTTCAAGCAAGCCGGTTGTGACGGCAATGACCGCTTTCTTTTTGTTTCTTCCGGTGGCGAAGGCGTTGGGAGCGGGGTCATTGATAACATAAATCTTCGGCAAGGGCAGACCGGCGGTGATGCAAAGGTTTTCCACCAAGCGGTAAAGCTCGGGATTGTCGCTTTTTTCAATCGGTTTGGCGCCTGACATTTTGAGAACGATTTTATCCGAATACCAAAAACTAAAGAAGTTCATCAAGAGACTGAACGCCACGGCGATATAAAGAATAAGCGAATTTCCGTAAACCTGCGCGAAACCCCATCCGATTGCGATAACCACGACAAAAAACGAGGTCATCAAAACCCAAGTTCTGCGAATATTTTTATCTTGTTGGGTGTATAAAGACATAACCTTATTTAATTGACAGACGCTTTGGCTCTCCGCATGGAACGTAACGCCTCCATTACTCCGATTGCTGAATTATTATCATTGCTCATTAGGCCCAAAACCCTAAAACTTCCTTTGCCAAAAACATCTTCAACCAAACGACTTATATTATAGAAAGACCCTCCAAAGAAAGCTCTGAGAAACTCGACTTCAACTTCGCCCGCGTCCTTATATTTAGCGGGGTATTCCTTCGCGATTTCCTTTACCACAAAACCGAGAACGTCTCTGTGTTTGGAATAACTGACTTGAAGATAATGCTTTTGATCTTCGCTGACCCAAAAAATGTCATCATCCGGAATTCCTTCTCGGCTTGCAATGTCTTCCTTAATCTTTTTCACGGAAGCAGATTCCATTCTCTCTTTTTC
>QIJB01000002.1 GCA_003231675.1 Candidatus Campbelliibacteriota bacterium
TGCCGAATCCGCCGCAGGCGGGATTCAAACAAGAGAGGTTCGCGTTACGGACGGTTGAAGGTTGCCGAATCCGCCGCAGGCGGGATTCAAATAAGAGCGGATAAAAAATAATCGTATCGTTATGAAATTTATATTGGGAAAAAAGGAAAGTATGGCGCAAGTTTTTGACGAAAACGGAAAAGCGATTCCGGTTACTTTGATTTCCGCCGGTCCTATTGAGGTTACCCAAATAAAAAACAAGGAAAAAGACGGATATGAAGCCGTTCAGGTCGGCTTCGGCGAGAAAAAGGCTAAGAATATAAACAAGCCGCAAAGACATTTGGGAAATTTCAGGTATCTGCGCGAGTTTCGTTTGGAAAAACCGGAGGGAATTGAAAAAGGATTAAAGATATCGGTTGATGTTTTTGAAGAGGGCGATAAGGTTACGATTGTGGGGACTTCTAAAGGAAAAGGGTTTCAAGGCGTGGTGAAAAGGCACGGATTTGCCGGGGGACCGAGATCTCATGGGCAGAAACATTCCGAAAGAGAGCCGGGTTCAATCGGGTCAACCGGGCCGCAGAAAGTCTTTAAGGGAACCAGGATGGCGGGGAGAATGGGAGCTGACAGGGTAACCGTGAAAAATTTCAAAATTGTCAAAATTGACAAGAAAAAAAATATGCTTTATGTGGCAGGCCCGGTTCCCGGAAGAAGAGGAACGCTTTTGGAAATAATGGGTTAATATCCGAGCTTAATTTTATAATAAAATGAAAATCGCGATTTACAACCAGAAGGGAGAAAAAACGGGTGACATGGATTTGTCCGAGGGCATCTTCGGTTTGCCGTGGAACGCCGATTTGGTCCATCAGGTTGTCGTTTCAATGCAAGCGAACATGAGAACTCCTGTTGCCCACACCAAAGGGAGGGGCGAGGTGAGCGGGGGAGGAAAAAAGCCGTGGCGTCAAAAAGGAACGGGCAGGGCGAGGCACGGTTCAACGAGATCTCCGATATGGATTGGAGGAGGAGTGGCGCACGGTCCGACCAAAGAAAAAGACTATTCCAAAAAAATAAACAAAAAAATGAAGAAGAAAGCGTTTTACACGGCGCTTTCCCGAAAACTTCGCGACAATGAAATTTTATTTTTGGACAAAGTTGATTTGGCGAAGTCGAAGACAAAAGAGGCGGTGGCGATGCTAAAATCAATTTCAACAATCAAGGGATTTGAAAATTTGGCGTCCAGAAGGAAGAACAAAGCCCTTCTCGCTCTGGCGAAAAAAAGTGTTGAAACGGAAAAGAGTTTCCGGAACATTCCCGGGATGGAAATTTCCGAAGCCCGCAACCTTAATATTCTTGATTTGCTCACATATAAATATTTGATAATCTCAAATCCCGAAGAGGCGCTGGCGCTCTGGAAATAAGAAACAGAAAATTGGAAAACTAAAAACCGCCCGGTCCCCGGGCGGTTTTTTGCAGGAGTCAGCAATGTCCAAAGGTTGACAAACAAGTTTTCGTATGATAAGAATTTAACCAGTCTTTCCTTGGAAACAAGGCATAGTCTTGTTTTCGGGAAGTTGTTTTTTAAAAAAATTTTGAAAACCGGGCGCGAGTCCGGAAGGAGGCGTTTCATGGGAAGAATCATTAGAGGTATCAAGACCCTTTTGGGTCTTGATACCTTCGGTCTTAAAGAGGCCGAAGGGGTCTATAAAAACGGAAAGGGGAAATTTTCCCCTGAAGAGATCAAGGTAATCAACTTCGGCGTCGTGCAAGGCGCCGAGGCCATGGGGCATCGCGTCACTATACAGGAAGATGCCCAAGCAGAGAGGGAGGCGATGGCTGCCGTCGCCC
>QIJB01000087.1 GCA_003231675.1 Candidatus Campbelliibacteriota bacterium
GTTCAAACGCCTATGAAAATCCGCAAATAAAAGAAATTCTCTCAACCTTTAAGTTTCTTGATTAAAATTCCGCCGAACTTTGCCGATTATTTTATCCGGGAGATATAAGAGGAGTATTTTCCGGCTGAAGGCGACCGAATCGGGAAAAAAGCGAAAAGAGCGGTAATACCTCTCCGCACCCGGGCATATCAATATTATTTAATGAATGAAGAAAACTTTTTTATTGTAGGAGTCAATGGCGTTGGTAAAACGACGATACTTGATTTTCTCAAAAAAACGCTTCCCGCGGACGGCTGGGCGATTCACGATTTTGATGAAAGGGGTGTTCCGGACAGCGCCGGAAAGGACTGGAGAAAATCCGAAACGAAACATTGGCTTGAGCTTGGCGCGGAAAACAAGAAAAAAGGCGAACAAACGATTGTTTGCGGTTTCGCCAAACCGGAAGAGATAGAGGAGGCATCCCGGGAATTACCGGAGAAGCCCTGCGTGATTCTTCTTGACGCCGACGCCGAAACAATCGCGAACAGAATAAAGAGCCGTTACCTTACGGGCGAGTCAACGGACGAGCTTATGAGGACAACGGGCAAGTCGGTGGAGAAGTTCATTATGGACAATATTTACTACTCAAGCTTTTTGAGGGAAAGCTGTCTGGAATACGGTTGCGAAATCATAAACACGACGGGAAAAACGCCGGAAGAAGTCGCGAATGAAATTTTAAGCGTCATTCGCGGTAAAGGGGAGAGCGTCCGAGAATAACCGCCGTCCGTACGGTATTGTTTATCCACGACAACCCCCATGCACATTTTAGTCAGCCTGGGCGCTTTCGCCTTGATAACTCAAACCGGATTTGCGGAAACGAATCGCGATGAAGTTCGGACGTTTCTCGGATTTAAGATACCGTTTTTCTTGACAATAAACGGAATAAATTGTAATATGATTACGTTGTAGGTTATATCTCTCTGTATCCATCATATATTTTTTCTTGGAACTTAAGAGATGCCGGTTGACTTATTTCTTACTTTTAAAAACCGGAGAAAATATATGTTTAGGAAAAAAATGAGCCAAGGCAATCGCTTTGGCGGTCGCCCCTATGCGGGCAAATTTCATTCCGGTCGACGCCGGAATTTTAGCAAACGTCCAGGCACGGGAAAATCCCGTGGCGGGAAGAGCCAATTCAGCGACATCTCAAAGTTCATCAACAAGGCCGTTCCGGCCGCGGAGGTCAAGCCGTACAAGGCGGTGAATTCATTCGCCGGTTTTGCTGTTGATGAGATTCTGAAGAAAAACGTTTTAAACGCCGGATATGAGCACCCCACGCCGATTCAGGATCAAGGCATTCCCTATGTTCTTGAAGGCAGGGATATCGTGGGTATCGCCAATACCGGCACGGGAAAGACGGCAGCCTTCATCATTCCGCTTTTAGACAAGGTGATTCAAGACAGAAAACAGAATGTGATGATTGTCGCGCCGACGCGCGAGCTTGCTATTCAAATCAATCAAGAGATGATGAAATTGGCTTTTGGTTCGCATATTTTTTCGGTTTGCGCCGTGGGTGGAATGCCGATTTTTCGTCAGATTAAGGACTTGCGCCGAGGTTGTAATTTTGTTGTCGGCACTCCCGGCAGGCTTAAAGACCTTATTGAACGCGGCTGTTTGAAGCCGAGCGACTTTCGCACCGTTGTTTTGGACGAGGCGGACCGTATGTTGGATATGGGCTTCATCAAGGATATGCGTTTTCTTATGTCCTCCATGCC
>QIJB01000062.1 GCA_003231675.1 Candidatus Campbelliibacteriota bacterium
TCGGTAATTCCTTTTTTGTCATTTTCTCTTCTTTTTTCAAAGGCGGAATAAACGGCTGATAATTTCTTCTCGCCGGTCTTTCTGTCAACAATCCATTTCTTTCCCGCCAACATACGCAAGACCTCGTTTTCGGCAATGATAGTCTCTCTTGATTCAAGTAATTTGACGGCTCGCTCATCTCCCCCTTTCGCCAAATCGCGAAGTAAATGTTCCGTTCCGCGATAACGCAAAAAATTAACGGCGTCAAAATAAGGAACGGATGAACGAGACAACCACGGCATAATCTCTTTGGGCTGTTTAATCCGCCCTTTTCCTTCTCCGTCAATTACGGCATTCAAAACTTTCCCCCTGACACTGTCAATCTTGTTCCTTAATTCTTGCTCATCTCTTTTTTTCAAACCTTCAAGCAAGCTATCCTCCAACCGGTCGTCTCCAGAAATTTCCGCGTAACGCTTAAACGCCTCACTGTGCTTTGAAAGCAAAGACGCGACATAACGCTCCGTCTTCTTCACCAACGCCTCTTTTTCTTTTTTCTTTTCCTCTTCAATTTTTCCTATCTCCTCTTTCGCCATATCCTGCAACCTGTCCATAACTTTTGGATTTTCTTCCGCCTCGGCGATAATCTTTTCAAGGGCGGAGAGTTTCTCCGCGAACTCAGCAAGCATATCATCCTTCGCCTCTTCCATTTTTTTCACTTCCTCGGCGCGCCTTTCTTCAATTCGGCTCTCTATTTTCTCTCCGGCCAATTCTTTGAGTTTTTTCAACCTCTCCATTTCGGCGGCGGAAGCGGCGGAAGGATTTTCCAACGCCTCAAGCTTCCCGACAATTTCATCTATTTTTTTAAGGCGCGGGGCGTCTTTCTCTCCGATTATACCCTCCTCAGCCAATTTGTCATACTCTTCCGAAGTCGCGCCGGCAAGAGGTTCAGTCCGAGAACCCAATCTCTCTTTCACGGCGCGGTCCAAGTCGCGAAGCTCCTCAATGGCGCTGAAACGTTTTTCCAATAGCTCATTGGCTTCTTCTTCCGTTAAAGCCGCCATTGAAGCTATTTTCTCAACTTCTTCCAGTATGCCGTCAATACCCTCCAGTTCCGGTATTTTAATTTCCTCCGGAGTGTCTATTCCTTTCCGCTCTGAAAAACCTTCTCCCTCTTTTTCCATATATTTTTCCATATATTTATTATACATATTATTCAGACAATTTTTCTCAAAACCGGATGAATAATATCAATTAAGCCTGATAAAATAAACCTTGAACATTTTCTCTTTTTGTATTCTCTATTTAAAGAATACAAGACTTTGGGGCAAAATGTCAATAAAAAAATGTAACGCGCGGAGTGGCGAACGGAAGAAAATCAAGCTTTTTTCTTGGCGGTAAAAAAATTCCACTTGTTCGGATATGTCCCGTTTTTGTCAAATTCGGCGTAGGCTTTATCAAGTATCCGCATTCTCTGCCGATAACTCAACTCCGGAAAAAAATTTTCAGTCATTATCGGAATTCGGTTGAATTCATAAATCTCCTCCGCCGTCATTTGATATTCAATCGCCTTCGGCAAGCCGATTGAATATGACTCGCCGCCAAAAATCCTCTTGAGGGCGTTGAGGTCAAATGACGCCACGCGAAGAGGAAAACCGTACTCCCTGACGGCAACCTCCGCCATAAGCAGGCGAAGCGGAGGTTTTTCAATCGGCTTGCCGGAAAAACTCATTAAACGACCGTCATCCTTAAGAACATTTTTTATCGCCTTAAGCGTTTTAATCGCGGGCAGTTGCCAAAACGCAGAATTGCAAATAACTCTGTCAACTTTTTCTTTAATCACTTCGTCTATTTTTTCGGCGCGCGAGCGGATGAAATCAACATTGCCGGCTTTAATTTTTTCTTTGGCTATGCCTA
>QIJB01000079.1 GCA_003231675.1 Candidatus Campbelliibacteriota bacterium
GGCTCGTCTTTTTTCAAACTGATAATTCTTGTCTGAGAAATAAACCAGGGGGAGGAAAAAACGCACAATATTTTGTCCGGACGCCCGGAAGAATTTTTCGCTAAATGTTCAAGAGTTTTTTTTAATGAATTTCGCGCGCAACGCCAGAAGGCTTGAAAATTTATATCCCAAAGAAAATTTACCGGGACTCTTGAAACAGCCAGTATCTGGGGTTCATTCTCGGAAGAAATTCTGACAACGGCACCTCCCACGGAAGCGCTGCCGATATCCAAAACAAGGATAGTTTCTTCTTTTTTTTTGCCGAAGCCAAGAAAACTCATTGGCTTTATTATAACATTATTGTTTTTTATTCCAAAATCGCCTTAATGCGTCTCACTCCGGCGCTGCTCGCCTCTTCTCCCAAAAATGTCCAAATCTTTGATTTGGTTACATTTTTGAGGATCCGCCGAAGCTTTAGCGAAGGCGGATTACTCCAAAACAGCCTTAATGCGCCTCACGCCGGCTGAGCTTGCTTCCTCCTTCTTTATCCTAAACCTACCCAGTTCGCCCGTCGTTTTCGCGTGCGGACCGCCACAAATTTCCCGACTGAAAGGAGTTTCGCCTTGGGCGAATAATCCCATTGAATAAACTTTTACCTTATCTCCGTATTTCGCGTTAAACACCCCAATCGCGCCTTCTCCCTTCGCCTCCTCAACGCTCATTTCTTCGCAAACGACCGGCAGGTTTTCCTTGATTTTTTCGTTCACGATTTCCTCCACTTTTTGTTTTTGTTCGTCAGTCAGTTTTTCCGGATGAGAAAAATCAAAACGCAATCGCTCCGCCGTCACATTGCTTCCTTTCTGGACAATGTGTTCTCCCAACACCTCCCTCAACGCCGCCTGCAAAAGGTGCGTGGCGGTGTGCAGTTTTGCCGCCTCCTCCAACCCGCCCTTAAACATTCCCGCGGAAGCGGTCTTGGAAAGCTCCTGGTGTTTTTTTAGTTCCTTATGAAATCCTTCCAAATCAACAATTAAACTTTTCTCTTTTGAGTATTCTTGAATCATTTCAATGGGAAGCCCATAGGTTGAATACAAAACAAAAGCGTCTTTTCCTGAAACAACCCCACCGTTTAACAATTCTTCCAATTTTTTAAATCCCTTAACGACAACCTTTGTGAATTGCTCGCCCTCTTTTCCTAATTCATCTAAAACAAACCTTTCATTCTCTTTAATGTTTGGATAAAATTCACCGTATTGACCAATAACAATTTTTGCCAAGTCGTATAAATTCACTGGATTTATACCCAATTTATCCATATACATCATAGACCTCCTAATAATCCTCCTTGTAACATATCCTCTGCCCTGCTTGTCAGGAACAATACCATCGGAAATCATAAATACGACCGCCCTAATATGGTCAGCTATAATTCTTTCTGATCTTCTAATTTTCTCGGGTGACCATACAATATTACCAGGGATAGAACTACTGGATGCGATAAATGTATTAATTTTGAAGATTAGGTCCTTAAACAAATCAGTTTCAAAAACGCTCGGGACTTTTTGAACCGCCACAACAAGCCGCTCCAGCCCCATACCGGTATCCACGCCGGGCGTTTCAAGCTTAACGAATTTTCCGTCCTTGCCGCAAAAATACTCATTGAAAACCAAATTCCATATTTCTACTCCGCCGACATAAATCTCCGTCGTCGGTCCGCACGGCCCCTCCTCCCCCGTCGGACCCCAGAAATTATCCTCTCTGCCGAATCTTTTTATTTCAATCCCGCCGTCAATTTCTCTCCATATCATCGTCTCTGGCGAACACGCTCACGAAATCAATCTTCAAGCCCATCTCTTTCGTGATAAATTCATACGCGTAAGTAATCGCCTCCTTTTTAAAATAACCGCCAAAGGAAAAATTGCCGAGCATCTCAAAAAAAGTGAGATGCGTTTCGTCTCCCACTTCCTCTATGTCCGAGGTCCGCGCGCACTTCTGGACCGACGCCGTGTTCAAAGAGCCGAAATCTTCCATGGCGTTTTTTTCTCTGGTGTAATACGGCTTAAACTGCTGCATTCCGGCGGTCGTCAAAAGCACCGAATCATCAGTCGGCACGAGCGAAGAAGAAGGAACAATCGTATGCCCCTTGGATTTAAAAAACTCCAAAAACTTTTGCCTGATTTCCCTTGAGGTCATTGCCATTGATAATATCAAATATATGGTTTTTTTCCAGTTTTTATAATAAAATTAAGATAAATTCAAAAGAGTTAAAAATAAAAAAGAGTCGGAGGAAATAATTCAAAATTCAAAAGTTATCAATTTTTTAAATAACATATTTTAATATGAAAGAACTTCACGACATCACAATAAATACGCCCGAGGAATTGGAGGAATATACGAATGAAACCAAAGACTTGTGTTATCCTGACAGCGACATCAGAATAACATTTCAGACGAATGAATCTCAGATAAACGATATTGATTGTATGAATTTATATCTCTGCAATTATACAGATGAGGGAACAATAGACGAGAGATTTGATTTTGTTGGTCGCGATATTCATTGCTGGGGAGAACTAATTATACAGGATTTTGAGGGCAGATGTTTTGACGGGGGCAATTTCCGTGGAAGAGATTATAAAGGACGAAATGCAATAATGTGGAACTTTGAGGGAAGAAATGTTTATTATTATGCCACCTTTGTCGCTTACGAAGCATTCCGTTGCGCTAAAATAGAAGGTAGGCTTGAAAATTCAATTCACAAATGTTTAAACGAAGACATAGAGTATTTTAAAGAAGATAATTTTGTTTACGGAGTTTATAGCAGATTTTGAAGACAATATGAAAAAAGAAAAACAACATAGCGATAAATGTCCGGCAAAAAAGGGACAGGGCGCATGTCTTTGTGACGGATACCATACATTTGACGAATTATACTGGCACAGAATAGCTCTTTTTATCGCATTATGCAGGAAAATTCACCAAAAAAATGAAAGGAATGTCTGGCGTTCAAAATTGCATAGCGACGGTAGCGGTAAAAAAGGATGGTTTATTCTCGGTATAAATAAAAAAAGGGGTGAGCAAATAACATATCATTTGCCGATGAAATTATGGGAGACGACAAACTTTGCCGAAACATTGGCGAAAGCTCAAAAATGGGATGGACATTCAAGCGATGATGTTTTAAAGAGGCTGAAAAATATATAAAAAAGAATTGCCCGCACTGAATATTCTTACTGAGTGGTCGCCGTGGCGGTGATGACGGCGGTGTAAGAGAACCAGAGGGAGCCAGTTTTGTTTCCTGTCCGGCGGCGTAGCAGACGGTTGTCTCCGTTCCGGAAACGCTTGTCTCGGAACTGCTACTGGCGATTGTTCTGTCGTTTGTATAGAAACCGGTGTAAGCGAGAGAAGCGCTCGGAGTATTGGCGGATGATTCGCAAAGGGTTCCCGTTCCGTAACCGACGGTGTCGTTCCCGAAAGGAGCGAAACCGAATCGGTAAGCGTTGTTGACGCTCCATGTTGAGGGAGTGCTCGTTCCGTAGTCGGAAAAACTTTCTCCGGTGGAGGAATCCGCCATCGCCGATGACGCCGAGGCTTTGACCGCCAGAGTGTAGCCGGATTGGTTGTTGGTGGTTACT
>QIJB01000026.1 GCA_003231675.1 Candidatus Campbelliibacteriota bacterium
CGGTAGCGCGTTAATTTTCTCATACAGCTCATTGTTTGAATATCCTCTCATTCCAAATCCTCCTTTTTGCCCCGCTCAGCGGAGCTTGTTTAAAAGTTCAACGGCTTCAATTTCAGCTTATCCTATACTTTGTCGCTTTTTTAATCAAGAGGAAGCGGTTTTCTTCCATGTCCTGTTTCAACGGTGGCGTATTTATTTTTCCGACCAAACGGACTTACTGAAAAAAGAGGTGATGACAAAGTTAAAAACTTTAAAAAGCCGGCTCAATGTTTTGGCGTTTTGGTTCATGTCGTGATTGCGACTGTGCCCCATATTGTTTTTCAAAAAACCGAAAAATCATTCAGGTTGATTATAGCATAATCACCCCGAAACCGATGCCCATCTTCGTTTAATTTGACTATTTATAGTAGATAAATTTCTTGTTGACTTTCGGCGGCGGTTTGCTATTATGTAGTTAATACTTACGAAAAAGACCCTTATGCGGTTTGTCCGCGTCGGGGGCTTTTTCTTTTTTGGTTCGCAAAATGGATTTTTGGTCGTTTAAATACGCAATGGGAGCATCCGTCCTCTTAAGAAGAATTGAGCAGAAATCTTTGGTGTGGGGAGATAATATCGTCTTTATCTTCCCGCGCTCTTTGAGAAATTTTATCAGACTGGCATAATCACCGTCGCTTGAAACAATAACCGCTTTATCAAATTTATCCTCATAAGCCCCTCGCGTTGCTTTCAAAACCAAATCGGCATCGCAATTGCCTTTCGCTTTTCCATCTCCGTCGTATATAACTTCTTTAAAGATTAAAATAAAGCCGCAATCTTGCAGATAAGTGTATAAATCTTTGTATTTTGGTATCAGTCCGATAAAAATATAGGCATTTTTTATTCCATATTTTTCGGTTAGCCAAACCCGAAAACGAGAATAATCAAATTTCCAGTCAAAACCTTCAATGCCTTTGTGCAAATTCGCCCCGTCAATATACGCAAAATTGTTTGCTCTATTTTTCATGATTGTTCCCGGCATAGTTCTTCAAAAACCTAAAAAACTCCGATTGATTTGAGTATAGCATAATCGGTGAGCCGGTTTAATAAGAACCGAATGCCTCAACGCGCTGAGGCATTCGGTTATCGCATGGGTGCAACCTGAGAGGGGCGGGAGATTATATCTAGTTTCTTAATTTCTTCGCGACCTCTTGTTTAACGTATTCTTTATTAAGATTGTTTGTTTTCAGATGAAGTATGGGCAACCCTATTTCCGCCATCATCATGTCTATTTTTTCGTCACGTTCCATTTTCTTTTTAAGGCGGTGACTGAATCCGTCAAGCTCTATAACAAGTCGCGCAATCGCTTTTTCTTTGTCACAAAGCACAAAGTCGGCGATTTTCTTGTCAAACCTGTTTCTGTTCCATTTGCCGACACCTCTTTTCAGCTGTATTATTCTTCCGTAACTCATTTGCGGAAAGATATAATATCTGTCGGAAAATATATCCATTAATTGTCTGTATAAGACGAGTTCCGACATTGAGTCAAAAATAAAGGGCTTTCTTTCAATAAAGGACAGCTCTCCAAGAGCTGAGCGTTTCGGTTCCCTGTCTGAGACGAAGTTCGGTATCTCATAAAAAACAAAAGATTGCTTCTTGAAAAAAGACACATCCCTTTTTTGTTTTTTTCTTGAGTGCTCAATCGCGCCAACAATAACACCCAGCGCCCCAAGCACCAATATTAGTTTTATTATATTCACAAGTTTTTAATGTATAAAGCGACATTGTTGGGATTATATATGAACTTTGCCGCCGACTTGTAAAACGGAACAAGTTTTTTGGTGGTGTCGCTTTTAACCCCTTTCTTTATAAGCCCTTCGCATAACATTTTCACCATTCTTGTACCGATACCTTGTTTTCTGTATTTGGGATTGACGAGAACATCTTCTATAAAGGCGTAAACAGTATCATCAAGAGAGCGGGCGATTCCCACCAATTTATCATTTTCAAAAGCGCCAATGATTATTGAGCTGAATTTGATAATATTGCG
>QIJB01000085.1 GCA_003231675.1 Candidatus Campbelliibacteriota bacterium
TGAATTTTTCTCTGGCAACCACTTTTCCAAGTGGCAAAAACCAACTGGCGATATCAACCGAAGCGTTAAGATATCCACCCGGGTTTCCTCTCAAGTCTAAAATAAGTTTGTTTTTCTTTGAACTGACAAATTCTCGCAAAGCATCTCTGAAGTCATTCGCGGAATTAGCCGAGAAGAGATAGAGACTTATGACAAAAATACCATCCTTTTTTGATTCGGTCTTCAGGGAAGGAACTTTAATGGTGTCTCTGGTTATCTTTATTTCAAGAGGCTTATCCAACTCTTCTCTCATGAGGGTCAATTTTACTTCACTTCCCTTTTTGCCTCTTATCAGCCTCACCGCCTCATCCGTCATCATATCGGAAGACGATTTGCCATCTATTTTAATTATTTTATCTCCGGTTTTTATTCCCGCGCGATAAGCCGGCGTGTCTTTTAAAGGAGCGATAACGGTCAAAACTCCGTTTCTGATGCCTATCTCCATACCAACCCCGCCAAAATTTCCCTGAATATCCTCATTGAACATCTTTGCTTCTTGAGGGGGAAAGAAAACCGAGTAAGGATCACCAAGGGATTTGACCATACCCTCAATCGCTCCCCAAACTCTTTTTTGAGGATCCAATCCGTTGTTTGAAACAAATTTTGAGTCAATATCATTCCATGCTTCCCAAAAAGGGGAAAAATCAACAGTATCAGGCTTTCCGGATACTTTGTCTATTAAATTGTGGACTCTCTCTATCGCCGACCTTCGCGAGTAGCCGAAAAAAAAACCCCGATAACAAGAGCCGCTATCGCCGAAACATATGCCACTTTCTTAAAACGTTCCATTGTCTTGTATTATCGCAAATTATCGGAACACGGTCAAATGAAAGGAGGATGGGTTCAACAATTAAATGTAACAACCCGCCTCTTTTTGCCGTAAAAATCATTTATGTTATAATAAGAAGAATGATATCCACTTTTAAGCATAAAAAAATGACATGGGTTGATTTGGAATCCCCGACTTCAGGAGAGGTCAAGTCGTTGATGAAAAAATACCACATTCATCCGCTTGTGGCAGATGAACTTCTGAGACCCACCCTTCGCCCGAAAGTTGATTTGTATAAGGATTCCATTTATCTCATTCTTCACTTTCCCGCCTTCAATCCCGTTACCAGAGAATATGTCGGTTATGAAATAGATTTTATAATTGGAAAAAACTTTTTTATCACGGCGCACTACCAGACGATAAATATCATTGTGGAACTTGCCAAATCCTTTGAAGCGGATGCTATACTGCGCGCCAGCAACCTTTCCCAGAATGTAACCTCCCTTTTCTTTTATATCGTCAAACAACTCTACAATATTTCATTGAAGGAACTTGATGGTATCCAGATAAAAATAGAAAAAATAGAAAGAGAGATGTTTTTGCAAACTCCGGCTCAGCATAATTTGGTCCGAAAAATATCTCATGTCAGAAGAAATATTCTTGACTTCAGAAGAATTCTCAGCCCGCACAAAGAAATACTTTCTTCCTTTGAATATTCCGGTAAAAAATTTTTTGGAGCGGAATTTGCGCATTACCTGAACAATCTTATCGGAGAATATTATAAAGTTTGGAATATGCTGGAGAGTAGTAAGGAAACAATCGGTTCTCTTCAGGAAACAAATGATTCTCTGCTCTCAAACAATGATATTATGAAAGTTTTGACCATTATGGCGTTCGTAACTTTTCCTTTGGCAATCCTTACGAGTCTTTTCGGCATGAATACGAAATATCTTCCCATTGTGGGAACTCCGGGCGACTTTTGGATAATCGTAGGAATGATGCTAGGCGCGATGTTCATAATGTTCTCATTTTTCAAATTTAAAAAATGGCTCTAAACTAAAAAAATGTCCAAATTATTGTTATACAATTCGCTCCTGCGCAAGAAAGATGAGTTCATACCGATAAAAACCGGCGAGGCGCGGGTTTATACTTGCGGTCCGACCGTTTATGATTTCGCGCACATCGGAAATTTGCGCGCATACATTTTCGCGGACACGCTTGTTCGGGTTTTAAAATTCAACGGTTTTGAGACAAAATGGGTGATGAACATCACGGACGTGGACGACAAGACAATCGCCGCTTCAAAGGAAAAATTCCCGAATCCTGAACCGATGGAGGCGCTGAAGAGATACACCGCAATATACGAAAAATATTTTTGGGAGGATTTGGGGCGCCTGAACATCCCCCGTCCGGACCGTGCTCCGAGGGCGACGGAAACCATTCCCGAAATGCTGAATCTCGTCGGGGCTTTGGTTGAAAAGGGCTTCGCCTATGAAAAAGACGGTTCCGTTTATTTTAATATCAAAAAATACGCCGAAAAATACCGCTACGGCCAACTGGCGGATTTGGATTTGTCGCAGATGAAATCCGGGGCTCGCGTCAATGCGGATGAATATGAAAAAGAAGATGTGAACGATTTTGTTTTATGGAAAGCCGCCAAAGAAGGCGAACCGGCGTGGGATAGCCCTTGGGGAAACGGCAGACCAGGGTGGCACATTGAGTGCTCCGCGATGTCCGAGAAAGAGCTCGGACTCCCTTTTGATATTCACACGGGGGGCGTTGACTTGAAGTTTCCCCACCACGAGGATGAATTGGCGCAAAGCGCGGCGGGACGCGATTGCCCCAAGCCGGTCAATTATTGGATACACAACGAACACCTCCTTGTTGACAATAAAAAAATGTCCAAGAGTTTGGGAAATTTTTACACTCTTCGGGATTTGGAGGAAAAAGGAGTCAATCCCCTCGCCTTCCGCTTTTTATGCCTTCAAGCCCATTACCGCTCAAAGATGAATTTCACATGGGAAAGTTTGGAGGCGGCAAAAAACGGATTGAATCACTTGAAAAATCAAATAACACACTTAGGTGCCTTGCACCTAAGTTCACTTAGGTGCAAGGCACCTAAGTGTGAGTTTGGCGATAAATTTTTGGCGGCGATAAACGACGATTTAAATATGTCCAAAGCGTTGGCGGTGGCGCAGGAGTTGCTGAAATCGGATCTATCAAATGAAGAAAAACTGGCAACCATTCTGCGTTTTGACGAAGTTCTCGGGTTGAACCTC
>QIJB01000083.1 GCA_003231675.1 Candidatus Campbelliibacteriota bacterium
GACAAACGGCTCATCGTCGGCAGGGAACTGACCAAAATGTTTGAGGAAGTCGTCCGCGGTTCAACCGCGGAGATACTGGAATATTTCAAAGCAAACGAGGATAAAATAAGAGGAGAATTTGCTGTGATTGTTGTCTGAGCGGAACCAGACATTACCCGCGCGCCTTGCCTTTAAATATTTTTTATGTTTTAATATCAATAGAATTAAAAAGAACTACTAAGGAGGTGCACATTGAAAATACTAGCCATTCATGGCTTATGGGGAAAAAGTTCGGTTTTTAATTCCTTTCGCCGTTATTTCGGCGCGGACGAATTTTTCGCCCCGGATATTGACTGGGGTGAGAATTATATCAAAGTTTTGGAAGCTTATATCAAGAAGTTGAAACCCGATGTCATAATCGGGTACTCGTACGGCGGATACGCCGTCCAGCAGCTTTTTGGGAAAAACCCAAATACCGCGAAAATGTGCGTCCTTATTGCCCCCATAGGGCCGAAGGGTATAAGTGTCAAGGGCATTTTGGGTTGCCTGAAGGCAAATGGCAATCCAAGGAAAAAGAAAATTTTCCCGGAAAAATTCTCCACACTTATGAGAATTTTTCCGGGAGTGGGCAACGTGAGGAATCCAATCGGGGTCCCGGTTTTGGTGGTCAGCGGAGGAGAAGATAGATTTATTTCTCTCGCAGACGCCGAGAAAACGGCTTGCTTCCACCATAAAGCGAACCACTACCATTATTTCTCCGATGGCCATAGAGAATTAGCATCTGATATCGTAGTCATTCGCGATATTAGGAATTGGATTAATTTAGATAATTGAGAAAGCTCTCGGACCGCGCCGTAACACACGCGGTCCTTTTTTGTTCTCTTATTTTTTGTTATAATACTAAACATGATAGCCATGGTGTTTCAGATTATAAGTTGGCCTTTATTTTACGTCCTTTTTAATACAACACTCAATCTCAAGGTTGAAGGGAAAGAAAATTTGAAAGGTTCGCCCCCCCCGCTTATTCTTATCGGGAACCACAAAACTTTTTATGATTGTTTTGTGTACAGGGTGGCTTTGGGGGTAACCGGTTCAGGTCTTTTGCCTTTGCGTTTTATGGGAGCCAAACATTTCTACAATAAATGGCTGAATCTTATGTCCAAACTCGGGGTGGTGAGTTTCATTTATTTTATTTTTGGAGTGTTTCCCGTCATTTATGGACAGGGGTTGGAAGTTGCTCTCAAAGATGCCAAGGAAATAATAAATGAGGGCGGTGTCGTTGCTATGTTTCCCGAGAGTAAAGTCATTTATAAAGACGAGTTGGGGCAATTCAAAAGAGGGGCGGCGGCTCTTGCGTTGGCAACCGGTGTCGCCATCTTACCCTCGGCAATCAAAGTCGGAAAAAGAAAATTTTTCAGGAGAAAATACACGATGAAATTCGGAGAACCTTTTAAAATTCTGGAAGGGTCCTCCTATGAAGAAGGAGCCGATTATATGCGTTCTATCGTTTTAAAATTATATGAA
>QIJB01000091.1 GCA_003231675.1 Candidatus Campbelliibacteriota bacterium
CTTCCGGGCGTCCGGACAAAATATTGTGCGTTTTTTCCTCCCCCTGGTTTATTTCTCAGACAAGAATTATCAGTTTGAAAAAAGACGAGCCGTTTGAAATTAAGAAAGGATTTTTGGAAAAACTGATTGACGCTGAGGTAAAAACATTCAAGGGGAGATGGCAATCGGAGGTCTCGCGCAGTGGCGAAGACCCGGAAGTCTTTGAAAGAAACCCGATGAAAGTGACTCTTAATGGTTATCCGACAAAAAAACCTTTCGGCAAAAGAGCCAAGGAATTGAAGGCTTATATTTATATGAGCTTGGGGATGAAAGAAATTGCGGATGAAATCAGAAACATAATTTTGGAAAATTTCGGAAACAGACCGATATCCTTTCATACACTCCCTTTTGTTGTTTCTTCCGTTTTGGACGATGTAATTCACCCTGAAGGTGGGTATATATTCGCTGACATCGGAGGAGAAATGAGCGATATTTCTTTGGTTCTTGAAGAAACGGTTTCTTTCCCTTTTGGCAGAAACTCAATATTGAGGAAGATTTCATCCGAATTTAAGACCTCTTTCAATGAAGCTTCCTCTTTGGCGGAAAAATTCGGGAGCGGGCGCATGAACGCTTCCGATATTGAAAAAATTACGCCGATTATGGAAGGGGCGAAAAAAGAGTGGACCGTTTTATTGCGCAAGGCGCTTATTGAACTTTCCGGCAGGGGACCGCTCTCCAAGGATTTTTTTCTCATTGGGTGCAAGGACAACAGTCTTAATTTGATTGATTGCGTTAAAGATGATTTTTTTTCGCGTTTTACGATTCTCGGCAGTTCCTTTGACGTTCGGCAGATACTGCCCGGCGCGCTGAAGCATTATTTTAACTTTAAAAAAACTTTAAAAAATGACGGAGACGTGTTTCTTATGATAGAATCTTTTTTTGCCGATAAAATTTTCAAGTAATCGCATTATGCCCAAAAAAATAATACAAGATATCGTTATTAAAAAACCGACTGTGAATTCTCCCGAGATTTTACGGCCCGAGGTTGATTTTGCCGAGACGCTTAAAAATGTCGCGGAAGAGGGAGGCAAAAAATATTCTTCAAAAAAAATTCTGAAGATTACGGCGCTTACCGTTTTTTTTACAGCCTCTGTTTTTTTTGCGGGATTTCTTTTAACCTATTTTTCTACGGTCGTCATCAAAGTTACGCCGTTTCAAAAATTCATTGAAATAAATGACAATTTTACCGCTTCGCGCGAGGCAACCGGAGACATTCTTCCTTTTGAAACAATGACGATAAACCGTGTGGAAAAATACGAAGGAAGGGCGACGGGGGTAAAAAAGATAAGCGAAAGGGCGAAGGGGACCATAATGATTTACAATTCCTTCAGCTCTCGCCCTCAGCTTCTCGTTAAAAATACGCGTTTTGAAACATTGGGAGGCAAAATATACAGAATTGAGAAAAGCGTCAGTGTCCCCGGGGCTGAAATAAAGGACGGGAAAATAGTTCCCAGTTCCGTTGAGGCGGTTGTTTACGCGGATAAGCCGGGGAAGCGATACAACATTGGGTTTTCGGATTTCACCATTCCTGGTTTTAAGGGGGGGTCACGTTATGAAAAATTTTATGCTCGTTCAAAAACTGAAATGTCTGGAGGTTTTGAGGGGGTTGCTTCGGTCATTACCTCTGATGACATAGCTAAAGCGGAAAAAGAAACAAAAGGAAAAATTGAGAAGTATTTGATTCTAACCGCGGAAAAACAAAAACCGTCAGGTTTTTTACTTTATAAAAAAGCCTTGATAAGCGATATTTCCGGAGAGCCCGGGAATCCC
>QIJB01000052.1 GCA_003231675.1 Candidatus Campbelliibacteriota bacterium
CCATTTTGAAAAGTCTTTTTGGAATAACCTTCCTCCCAAGCCTTAAAAATGTTTCCAAGTTTAGCTTCATAATTAACATTTTATCATATTTGGGCGTAAAATGGACGAATGCGGTATTTCCCAGGGTGCCTCACCTCCTTTGCCATGGTGGAAGAGGTGGAACAGCTAATCCCACAAGCCACTTAATTGACTTGCAAAAAAAAATGATATCAAATAGAATCAAAGTAACAGAACAGCAGGTCAAAAATTATCAATTTAGTTAATCGCAAGGTCTTTTCAGACCAAATAAAATCATGGAAAAAACACCAGAACAAGATGTGGCATATAAAGAAGAGGATTTGGAGATTAAAACTCCGGCTGAATTGGAAGAAGCCAAAAGAGAGGCGGGGGTTACAACTCCTGAAGAAGCGCAAGAGAGAATTAAAAAAATAAGTTCCGATGTATCTTTTGCGAGGAAACTGATTTCACATTTGGGAGTTAAAGAAGGAGATATAATTGAAGTCAGATTAAAGGACGGTTCTATAAAAAAAGGACGGTATGACGGAATCCATATTGATGGTCGTTATAGTCCGTCTTTGGACATTCCCATTCCAAAAGGTGGTGATTGGGTGCGTGCTCAGCACGTTATGCTTTATGAACTTGACTGGATATTTAAGGTGAATGAAGAAGAGGAAAAATAGTAAGATTTATTGCGTATAAAACAAAAACTGCCGAGCATTAGTTGCCCGGCAGTTTTTGTTTTTACATATGTCCCTTAATCAATTCCTCCAATTCTTTCACATGCGCTTCTTTGTTTTCTCCCACTTTTTTCCAGAAATTCTGGCATTCTTCGCACCCCTCCGCCTCCTCCATGTAATGTTTCTTGATGCGCCACAGGCTTTTGTTTTCCTGGACAAGCTGTTTCATCAAGTTGTAAAGGTGATTTTCAGTCATTTTTGTTGTTTTAAAATTGGTTTATAAAAGCCGACCTTTATTTACTTTTCTTAATATATCTTCGTCTTTGGCAATTTTAAGCGCGCGCTTAAAATCATTCTTGCTGACGGGAATCTTGTGAATGGGGGTATAATCTCCTTCTTTGAAAAACTGTGATGAGTTTCCGTCGCATTGAGTAAAATCATTTTTTCTTATGGTGTAAACGTATCCGTCAGCCATTCCGTCAATGGCTGATTGGCTGGCGTCAAATTTTACAGCAATTTCTCCGTCGGGATTTTTAACGACTTTCCATCCGGCGTAATAAACCCGTTCTTTTTTTCTTGGGCGGAGTATCGCGTGAAATATGGCTATGGAGGGAATATTTGTCGCGTAAATCGCTTTACGCAAGTCATCCTTTCTACTCTTTATATTCCCCGGCTGTTTCGCTTTAAGTTTATCAATGTTCTTTGGCGAACCGGATAAAAGATATCCCTTTTCTTTTATCCGGTTAAGCAAATTTTCCACACCCTCTCCGGCTTCAATGATTTTTTCCAATTCCTCTCTTTCTATTTCAACGGGTTCACTCCGAGTCTCGTCATTTTTCGCCGTTTCCGGAGAAAAATATTTATCCAAAAAATCTCCGATTATTTTTTCCTTATTCGCGCTGATTTCTTCTTCAAAATTTTTCATCCTTTCTATTTCTTCCCCACCTCCTTCAGCGCCGCCTTTATCCTCGCGTTGCGCTTCGCGCGCCTCGCTCAGCGAATACCCGAGGGACTGCAGAGCGTCCAAAACATCGCCTTCTTCTTTGAGCATGGCGTTCCCGGTTTCCCCCAGATCAAGCCCCCCCATTTTTTCCCGCAATTCCAAAACTATTTTCTCCGCTATCTTTCGCCCGATGCCGGATACCTTCGTGAGATAAGAAGTGTCGCCCGAAGAGATGGCGCGCTTCAGGGTGTCCAGCGGGGCGACCGCCAGCACACCCAGCCCAGACTTCGGTCCTATTCCGGAAATCTGGATGAGCATTTCAAAAAATTCCAACTCTGCGTATTGAAGGAATCCGTAAAGTTCAAGAGCGGTTTCCCTTACATGGAGATGCGTCCAGACAGAAAAACCGTCCGGATTTTTTCTCGCTTCCTTGAGCGTATCCGGCATAACGAAGATTTTATATCCGACACCGTTCACATCAAGCGCGATAAACTTATCCCCCCGCATCAGCACCTTTCCGGTCAAATGAGATATCATTGTTTTTA
>QIJB01000019.1 GCA_003231675.1 Candidatus Campbelliibacteriota bacterium
TCATGGCCGAAATTAAAGAAAAGCTCTCTTTGCCGATTTTCGTAAAGCCGGCGAGAACCGGCTCGTCCATCGGAATAACAAAAGTAAAAGAGAATGATGAAATAGAGAACGCGCTGAATCTCGCCTTTCACTATGATACAAAAGTAATCGTAGAAAACTCCGTGGAAAATATAACCGATCTGACTTGCGCCCTTTTGAGCGACGGGGATGAAATAATCGCCTCGGAAGTGCAGGAATCCCTCTTCGGCTCGGATTTGTTTGATTACAGCGTAAAATATCTTGAAGACGGTGGCGCCCAAACGGGAAACGCGGAAGCCAATCTGGTCATCCCCGCGAAAATATCCGAGGAGCATACGAGGAGAATCAAGGATTACAGCAAATTGATTTTTAAAGAAACGGACGCGAGCGGGACCATGCGAGTGGATTTCCTGTTGAACAAAAAGACGGGAGAATTGTTCGTTAACGAAATAAACACGATGCCCGGCACGCTTTATCACCATATTTGGGAAAAATCCGGCATTCCAATCAATAAAGTTTTGGAAAAAATGCTTGTGAGCGGTTTTGCGAAATGGAAGGAACTCCAAGAAATACAGAGCGATTTTGAAACCGATGTTTTAAACAACGCTAACCAACTCAAACTGCAGTACAAAAACCTTTCCTGAATCAAAATCCCCCGCCAAGCGACGGCGGGCCGCGTCCAACGGCGCTTATGCGTTTGGAGCCCGCCGGGAGAACAAACGAATCAAGGACCGTCAGGACAAACCTCTCGTCATTCAAAAATATGAGAAAATTACTGGACAAAATTATTCGTATTGATGGCGGAAATAATTGGTGGAAACCGAAGCTTTTTAATTCGCGCACCCTGAACAAACTTCCGAAAGAATTGGAAATATTGAAACCTCCTCCGGATGAACATAAAAATTACAATTGCTTTATATACGCGCTCGGGCTGGCAAACAACTTGGAACTGATAAAGGATTGTGGCGGGTTTATTTACGACACCTTTTTCCAAAAACTCATTGACGATAATTTGTTGGAATATACCGACAAGCCCGAAAACGGAAACTATATTTTATACCGTGATTTGAAGAACCGCCCCGATATGATTACGCATGTCGGCATTGTTGATGAGCATGATATGGTTGTTTCAAAATGGGCATGGGGTCCCTTATTCAAACACAAGATTTTTGATGTGCCGGAATCGTATGGAGACGATATCTCGCATATTAAAGCGATCTCAAAAGAAAAAGCCCTGGAGTTATACAAAAAATACAAGAAGTTTAATATAAAACCGGAGTAAAGCGCGAGAGCGTTTGTTCCAATAAGCCGAAATGGTTAAAATCACCAAACGGGACGAATCCCCTCTCCGCAAAACATGCACATCCTCGCTATTTAAGTTAAGATATAAAGAAGCCATTGCTTTAAATGGCGGCTCGGGTGCCGGCGTTCGGAATGCTTAACAGCAACGAGAAACGACACCCGATAACCGGATTTTGGGGAACTTAAGCAAAAATGGTTATGAAAAACAAAACGCCTCAAAAACTCATTATTTATCAAGCGAAAAACGGAGCGATTGAGTTTCGCGGAGATTTTGGTCGCGAGACAATTTGGGGAACGCAAAAACAAATTGCGAAAGCGTTTGGGGTGAACGTGCGAACGATCAATGAACACTTGAAAAACATATTTAAAACAGGAGAACTTGATGAAAAAGCAGTTATCCGGAATTTCCGGATAACTGCTTCAGATGGAAAAATATATGACACAAAACATTACAACTTAGACGCTATTATTTCTGTCGGTTATCGGGTCAATTCCAAAAACGCCACGCAGTTTCGTATTTGGGCGACAAAAATCCTTAAACAGCACTTGGTTGACGGCTACACCATCAACAAGAAACGCGTCGGACAGAATTACGAAAAATTTGCGCAAGCGATAGCCGATGTCAAAGCGCTTCTGCCGGCGGGAAACAAAGTAAAAGCCGAGTTTTACAC
>QIJB01000042.1 GCA_003231675.1 Candidatus Campbelliibacteriota bacterium
AAAATACTAATTGTGGAAGATAACCCGACACTGCGTCGGCAATTAAAAAAATAACAGTGAAATAAATAAAATGAGTAAAATAAATAAATGGATTGTGGCTATTATTGTGATAATCGCAATCGTAATTATCGGATATTCGGTGTCGGATAATTCAAATGAAGTTTTATCATCCAAACCAATCAAAATAGGATTTATAGGACCTTTTTCCGGCAACGCCGCCGCTTACGGCAACAACGATAAACAGGGTTTGGATATTGCCATCGGTGAGATTAATTCTACCGGCGGGGTAACTCTGCCTGACGGATCAAAACATATTTTGCAAATCACATATGAGGATGGCAAGTGCGACAGCAAGGGCGGGGCTAACGCGGCGAATAAAATTATTAATTTCGACAAAATTAAGTATATAATAGGAGGCGTCTGTTCCAATGAAACATTGGCTGCCGCTCCGTTCGCCAATAAGAACAAAGCCCTTCTTATCACCCCATCAACAGGTGGCCCGAATATTGACACCGCCGGGGAGTGGGTGTTTCGCGTAGGCAATAACGATGTGATTGCGGGGGAAATGCCGGCCGAATCCATGATTCAGCGCGGTTTTAAGAAGATTGCCATCTTGACTGAAAATACCGATTATACGCTCTCGTTGTCAGAAGCTTTGGCTGAAAAATTTACTTCACTCGGCGGTCAAGTTGTTGCTAACGAGGTTTACCAACCGAATGCCACTGACCTTCGCACGGAATTAACCAAAATAAAAGCGGCTAATCCTGACGCCATTTATATTTCACCGCAAACCACGCTTATTGCGGCGGTCGCATTAAAACAAGCCCTTGGAATGGGATTTAAGGCTGACAAAATTTATGGCAATTTGACTTTCAACACAACCGATGTCACTGACAATATTGATGTCAATAAAATGGAAGGAATGCGGATATATGAGCCGGTTTTTAATTCCAATAATCCCGATTATAAACGTATTGTGGCAAAACACTTGGAAAAATATGGTAAAAAAGTTTTTCTGCCGTTTCATTTTGCCAATACCTTGGAAGTCTTATTTCTTTACCGCGACGCGCTTGAGAGTGTTGGAAATAATCCGCAAAAAATTCATGATTGGTTGCTGAAAAATGTCAAAAATCGCGCGAGTATGATAGGCGTTTACTCTCTTGATGCCGAAGGAAATTCAAACGTTGGATTTACGCAAAAAATTTTTAAGGACGGTAAGTTCCAGTAGTATAAGATAAGACAAATAAAAACACCCTTTTAAGCAAGGGTGTTTTTATTTGGGGCATTTTTCGCTATTTTGGAAACCAAAAATTTAACAAAAAGATTTGACGGGGTGCATGCTGTTGACCGGCTTTCCATTGGAATTGAAAAAGGAAAGATTACGAGCATTATCGGACCGAACGGCTCGGGCAAAACAACGCTCATTAACCTTTTAAGCGGAATACTGGCGATGGATGGCGGAACGGTGATTATAGATAAAATGGTAAAATTAAAAAGCGTAAAGCCCTACCAGATTTCCACTTACGGCATCACTCGCACATTTCAAGATGCGCGACTTTTTGAACAGATGACGG
>QIJB01000086.1 GCA_003231675.1 Candidatus Campbelliibacteriota bacterium
CATAGCCGATGATTTTATTCGTGTTTATGCCGACAATCTTGGAAACTTCCTCGTCGTCGCTCACCGCCTTAACCGCCTTGCCGAACATTGTATATTTAAAAAGCAAAGCAAGCGCCACCATTATGCTGATTGCCGAGATTAGAATAACAACCTGCGTTTGAGTGATTATTCCGCCCGCGATTTCGTAAACCTTCTGACCGCCAATGTTTCGGCTAAGCGTCTGAAATTGCGAAGTGAAGAGGATGGCGATAATCGCCTGCAAGGCGGTGAACACCCCGAGAGACGCGACCAGCAAAACCATAGTTGACGCTTTTCTTTTGCGAAGCGGGCGATAAACCAATCTGTCCAAAGCCCAGCCGACCAGTCCGGCAAGCAGTATTCCGATAACAACAGCGAGCCATAGATCCCAGCCCAAAGTTTTTGTGAAATAAAAGACGGCATATCCGCCCACTGCCGCCATTACCCCATGCGCCAAATTAAAAAATTTGGTCGCCCCGTAAATCAGACTAAAACCAAGGGCGATTAAAGAATAAATCGCCCCGGCAATAATACTGTTGAGAATTAGTTGAGGAATAATATCCATATTGATTAAATCACAAATTCCAATTTCCAAATTATAAACAATACTTAAATCCAAAACTCCAATAACCAAAAACAGTTTTGAATTTTGAATTTGTTTGTGATTTGTGATTTGGTGCTTGCTTGCCTTTGTTTCTTATCTGAATATTACCTTACTTTGGGCTTGATTTCAAACAAAAAACCGTCCCGCTGAAAGCGGGGCGGTTTTTTGTTTTTACGCTTGTTTTTTGTTTTAGAATTTACTGATTATATTTTTCGGCCTTTCCGTTCTTGATAATCATAACTTCGGCTTGTGGGGCTTTAAGGTCTCCAACCTTATCAAATTCTATCACCGGAGTGGAAACACCCTTCATTTTTAAGGCGCTCAATCCGCATTCGTGCCGACCGATTTCATAACTTTAGCAAATGCCATTATTGTGTCATAGCCGATTGGCGCGACAATATTAACTGCCAAATTTTCTCTTCCCGGCAATGCCTTAATTTTTTGCGTAAATTCTTTAGGATTGTTTATCTTGCCCGCTGTATACATTACACCATCAGCTCCCGGACTGCCGGTTACTTCTTTCCCTGAAAATCCATCCGAGCCGACAACAGGAATACCGAGCGCTAAATCCTTAATTTGTTTTAGATATGCGCATTTGTCAGCTTGCAAATTTAATTAACCGACAATCTCTTAAAAATTGATAAATAATTTCCCATTGACATCCTAATTTGTATACTGTATTCTCATATCATAAGGGCGTTATATATGATTACACCCTTTTAATATTATAAAGTCGAAATTTAGTAAAAAACAAGAAATTCGTTAGCGACCGAAGGATGCAGAAAACAAAAAACCGGTGGCTAATCGCTTTTAAAAACCATGTTTGAAAATTTTTTTGAAACAGGACCGGATAAAAACACACCGAAAAACGGTGACAAAGATTCAAAGGATATTGCCGAGAGTCTTGTGGGCATGAGCGCCGAAGAATTGAAAAAACGGGAAGAAAAATTTAAGGATAAAGATCTTGCTGAGGCAATCGCAGGATTGACCACCTCGGAAGCAATGGAGATGAGGGAAAAACTGACAGAGGAAAAGAATCAGGAAACAGGTGACAAAGATTCAAAGGATATTGCCGAGAGTCTTGTGGGCATGAGTGCCGAAGAATTGAAAGAACAGGAAGAAAAATTCAAGGATAAAGATCTTGCTGAGGCAATCATGGGTCTAAACACCTCTGAAGCGGAAAAGATGAGGAAAGAGATGACGGAGAAAGAAAAAGAAGATTGACTAAAAAGAATTGAGAGAAATACATGGCGATAAAGCAAGAAATAAATGAATTTGTGATTGATTTTCACAATATTCACAACACAAAAATCACCCAGCGGGAGCCGGGTGATTTTTGTGTTGTGAATGAGCGGAAATATACGGTGACTAAGTTCACATACATTCTGCACTCATTAACCAAATGGGCGCATGAGAATACATTGTAAATATAAAGGAGTGAAGGGGTTTGTCACGG
>QIJB01000058.1 GCA_003231675.1 Candidatus Campbelliibacteriota bacterium
GACACTCCCCCTCAAGCGCGTATGGAAAATAAGAAAGAACGCCTTGATAATTTGGAAAACGCCTTTACCGTAAAAAATCACCGTCTGACGGAGAACAAAAAGATTGTCATTCTTGACGATGTAACGACCACGGGCGCCACACTGAAAGAAGCGAAAAAAACGCTTCGGGAGGCGGGAGCGAAAAAAATCGTCTGTATGGTTGTGGCAAGATGACAAATTGTGATACTATTCAGTAGTCGGCAATCGGTCGGCGATGTTTTATTATCGGTTGTTTTACACAGAAAACACCTGTTGCAAATTGCTCCGAAAGTTGTTAAAAGTAAATACACGGAGACCCGCCGGAGGCGGGGCAAGGGCGCCGGAGCGCCTGCCTGCCACAGGCGGGGCGAATCCATTCCGCCCCGCTAAGGAACCTTAGCGGGTGGCTCTCCGGGAGATTGTTGAAAATTGAATATTATACGGAGACCCGCCAAGGGCGAGGCAAGGGTGCCAGAGTGGTGAATCCGGAATGTGTCACAGGCACATTCCGCCCCGCTAAGGAACCTTAGCAGGCGACTCTCCGGGCGTTATTGAAAATTGAATATTATACGGAGAGGTGCCAGAGTGGTTGAATGGGGCACCCTGCTAAGGTGTTAACGAGGAAACTCGTTCGAGGGTTCGCCTCCCTCTCCGCCTTTTTTGAAAATCTGAAATTTTGGGTGTTAGTTTGGATGATTTAACTAAATAATAATTATGGAAGAATATCTTAAATTTGCAAAAAAGCTTGCCGGAGAATCTGCTGAAATAGCACGCAAGTATTTTAGCTTTGAGGTTGAAAATACATGGAAAGATGATGATACTCCATTGACACAGGCTGATGAGGAAATTAACGATCTCGTTATTAAAAGAATAAATGAAAAATATCCTAATCATAGTATTCTTGGAGAAGAAAAGAGCGATAAAAAAGAAGGTTCGCAATATGTTTGGGTTTGTGATCCGATTGACGGGACTATATCTTTTGCTTGTGGTCTTCCAATATTTACCTTTTCGATTGCCTTAGTTAATCAATCAAATGGTCAACCTGTTTTAGGATTAATAAATGATCCAATAATGAAAAATATGTATTGGGCATATAAAGATAGTGGAGCATATAGAAATGGCCAAAAAATATTTGTATCAAGAGATACTACTTTAAAAAATACATATTTAAATACTGGAGCGTCAGGAAGACATGTTGGTTTTTCAACCTTACCGTTTATTAAGTCATTAATTGAAAAGAAATGTAGTCAATTAAAATTTCCTTCTTTTATTTATGGCGGTGTTCAAGTAGCTAACGGAAAGTTTGCCGGAGCTGTACTTTTTGGGAAAAATGCTCATGATGCCGCCGCATTAAAAATCATTACCGAAGAAGCAGGAGGAAAAGTTACTGATTTAAATGGAGGCGAACGAAGATATGATCAAGAAGGGTTGGGGTGTGTTCTTTCTAATGGCATCCTTCACGATGAAATACTGAAAGATGTTCAGGGAGGCAAGTTAAAATAAAAAATTAAAATATGAACAACGAAATAAAATCAATTAATCCGGAATCACTAAAAAAACCTACAAAAGCATATAGCCAAGGCGTGCTCATTCCACTTGGGAATGCAGAAATCCTGTTTGTTACCGGTCAAATTGCGCAAGATATAGATGGTAATGCAGTTGCACCTAATGACGCAAAAG
>QIJB01000009.1 GCA_003231675.1 Candidatus Campbelliibacteriota bacterium
TCAATTTTTTTTCTTTCATTGACTGCCTCAACCAAATTTTTCGCCGACTTTTCAGCAAAGCGCTCTAGGGGTTCAAGGTCTCCTTCTTTTAAGTCAAAAATATCAGCCGCGTCCTCTATCAGCCCGTTATCCAAGAGAGCGTCCAGAATCTTGGGTCCCATTCCTTCTATATTAAAGGCTTTTTTGGAAGCGAAGTGATAAAGCTGACGGCGATGGCGGACGGCGCATCTCTTGTTCGGACATCTCACTAAAGGACTCCCCGCGGAACGCTCCAAAGGGCTTCCGCAGATGGGACATTTTTGGGGCATTTTAAATATTTTTTCATTTCCAGAACGAAGTTCTTTGATAATACTGACAACTTCAGGTATGACATCCCCCGCTTTTTGGACTATGACTGTGTCTCCGATGCGCGCGTCCAACCTTTTTATCTCGCTCTCATTGTGAAGAGTGGCGCGGCTCACGACTGAACCCGCCAAAGAAACCGGTCTCAAAACGGCAACGGGAGTCAAAACACCGGTTCTGCCCACTTGAACTTTAATCGCTTCCAAAACGGTTGTCGCCTGTTCAGCGGGAAACTTAAAAGCAATCGCGAAACGGGGCGCCTTGCCGGTATATCCCAATTTATCCTGCCATTCTCTTTTGTTAAGTTTGACCGCCACCCCGTCAATCCAATAGTCCATTTTATCCCGCTTCTTCATCCACTCTTTCCAAAATGATATAACTTCCTCAATATTTTCGCAATGGGGATTCACTTTAAATCCCAGTTCCCGTAGCAGTTCCAATTCCTTGTATTGGGTTTCCGGCTGGCGGGAAATGCTGGACGCTTTGGTTTTCAAAAGTGTCATATCATACATAAAACTGTTCAGTTTACGGAAAGCCGCCACCTGCGGATTAAGCTGGCGAATGGATCCGGCGGCGACATTGCGCGGATTGGCAAAAAGAGGATCTCCTTTTTTCTCTCGTTCAGCGTTTAGGCGTTGAAATTCCTTTTTACTCATCCAAATCTCCCCCTCAACCACCACGTCAATTTCTTTTTCCAGTTTTAGGGGAATGCTCTCTATCGTTTTGACATTTTGCGTCACATCCTCTCCGACCAAACCGTCTCCGCGAGTCGCCGCCATAATCAAAATTCCTTTTTCATAAGTAAGAACTATTTTAAAGCCGTCAATTTTCAGTTCGCACACATAATCAAGTTGCGGACGGTGTCCCAAATCTTTTTCCAAAGCCTTCTTGATTCTTTCGTCAAATTTTCTTATTTCATCTTCATCAAAGACATCGCCAAAAGACCACTGCCTCACTTTGTGCTTTACTTTGACGAATTTTTCCAACGGTTTTCCTCCCACTCTTTGCGTGGGAGAATCGGGAGTTATGAATTGAGGAAATTCACTCTCCAGTTTTGCCAGTTCGTGCTTTAGGGAATCAAGAGCGGCATCGGAAATCTCCTGCCTGTCCAGAACATGATAAAGATAGCGGTGATGATTAATCACCCTCCTTAGTTTTTCTATTCGTTTTTCGGCTTGACGGGCGTCCATTTTAATAAGTGATTTTTATGGCGCGCTCCACTTTCCTGTTACTGGTAGAATCGCAAGCGGTATTGTATCCGTATGATTCAATGGAAGTCTGGGGGTCATTCGTTTTATCCACT
>QIJB01000021.1 GCA_003231675.1 Candidatus Campbelliibacteriota bacterium
CCGCAAGATTTTGGCGGCAATCGCCGCCGGCAGGCCGACACTCACGGGGTCCTGGGCGAAAATGACATCCGCTTTCCGCGCCCGCTTCAAAGTTTTCAAAAAATAAGAAAGGTGCCGGACTATTTTCGGCAGGTGCCGCACTTCGCCGAAACTCAAAACCTCAACCCCCACCCCCTGTTTTGGAAGCTCGTCAAAAAGAAGTTTTGAATATGTCGCCGGTCCTCCGATGTCCGGCGGATAGATTCCCGTTGCAATTAAAATTTTCATATGTTTTAATGGTAATACAGACAAAGACCGTTATCAATCAAACTACCTGAAAATACATGAGGATTGGCACGGTTTAAAACCATGGAATTTGTTCACAAAAATATTTCAATAAATTGGCGTGGCTCGCTTCTTGTCGGAGAAGTGAGTTTTGCGCGCTTTTGATAATTTATTTTATCTAAAATCCAAGTTTGTAAAACCCGCTTCTCAAGGCGGGCGTTTTATTAAAAGTTATGGAAAGCAAAATTAATTGGAGGCGTATTGAAAAGGCCGTTTCTCAACAAGCGCGCGCCATCGGCGCTGAAAGCAGGGTTGAAGAAACAGTTTCGCGATTATCGCAAATCGTTGATATCTGCGGCGACTTTTCAAAAAACAGGAGAATGCTTGTCCGGTTGGGAAAAATTTTTCTGGAACAAAATTCCATAATCTGGGTGCCGTTGTCCTGATTATGGACAACAAAACGGCTGTTACACTTTTCAGGGAATGAATGGGGGTATCCCTTTGTCGGTAAAAACGCAAATTGAATTTTTGAAAAAAGTGGTAACAGTCATGCAAAACACCAAACCGCTTTTTCTCATCTCGGATTTAGATTCCGACAATGAGGCGATTCTTAAAGCCGTAAGGCGAACAAGGGAAGAATTTGAGTTGTGCGTAAAAAATTCCTTAAGAGCCGCTCGCGAAGCAGTCGGCACTCAAGGATGGGAGGCGGATCCCTAGAACAAAAAACTATTGATTGGATGCGGCAAAATGAAAAATTTAAGAACCGCTTAGAGACAGAAAGCGTGAGAGGCTCAAGATTGATTCTGAGTCGCGAGGAGAGATTAAACCGCGCCGAGAGGAACGCTTCCCAGCTGATTACGCTGGGAGGATTGGCCTCCAAAGAAAACGTGGCCATTTGCGACACAACAACAGGGATAATGCCCTGGTATCTGCAAACCGAAGCCGCTATTTTGCATAATCCTTTTTCTCTTTATTAAAAATGCTCGGGACGACAAGTCGTCCCGAGCTTTTTTTGCGATAAAAATTATTAAACTTTTTTGATTGCTTCCCTAAGTTCGGAAAATTACTCTTGTATAAAATAGCTTCCGCTTTCAGAAACCTCAACCCCCACCCTCTGTTTTGGAAGCTCGTCAAAAAGAAGTTTTGAATATGTCTCCTGCCCTCCGATGTCCGGAGAATAAAGACCTGTTGCGATTAAAATTTTCATATGTTTTAATGGTAATATAGACAAAGGCCGTTATAAATCAATTTTGTTTAAATAAAAAAACCATGGAAGAAATAAAAAAAATCCCGGGACGGGACGAGGGGGGAAACGAACCTATAGAAGACAGGCTGTCGCTGGCGGAAAGAGAGAGATTTTTGGAGTTGAGAGAAGCGTTCAAAACTATCATCAGGAACTCAAATATCAGCGAAATTCTTAACGATCCGGAAACAAATCAGTTAACCAAAGAGCTGAAAGAACTGGTTAAAAAAGCGGAAAGCAGAGGCTAAAAATAAAACGGCGAATCATTCC
This sequence comes from Candidatus Campbelliibacteriota bacterium, assembly GCA_003231675.1. Classification (GTDB taxonomy): domain Bacteria; phylum Patescibacteriota; class Minisyncoccia; order UBA9983; family UBA9983; genus SZUA-82. The sequence continues at coordinate 1,778 of QIJB01000021.1, forward strand.
CAAACCCG